>NZ_SMLA01000019.1:0-102379 GCF_004349225.1 Saccharopolyspora karakumensis | reverse complement strand
GGCCATCAGACCCGGCATCTCGTGCTCGGCCAACCGAATCTGGTGCCGACCCGCCTCGGCCAAACCCAGATCCTTCACGGCGAACTCCAGGCCGTTGACCTTCTGCAACTTGACGCTCATGACTTCCTCTCGGGTGCAAAGATTCATCGACGATCGAGTCCGATTTGGACTGCTTCGGCGGAGGTGCCGGATGGCGATCGCACGGGGTCGGCGAAGATTCGGCTCAGCACGACCCGGCATCGTCGGCGGTCGGCCGTGATCCCTCTCGCGACATCAAAAAAGGCACCTCCGTCAGGAGGCGCCCTTACCGTGCTGTCCCTTTACCCCGCCGGCCGAGCGTGGCGGACGTGACGTCCGTTGCAGCGCCTCTCAGCCAGCGGTCGCGCTCCTGATCGGAGCGCGTCGAGTCGGTCGAACCCGGCGTGCTCAAAATTCTGGTGACGCCCGGGGCCTTTGTCAAGCTGCCAGGTCGGAGCACCGAACATCACCGGAACAGGTGATACCCGGCGGCCGCACCGTCGTGGCTACCGATGATTCACGCGCGAGCGCGCAAATAACGACGTAGATCCAAGTTTCGTTAAGGACTGAAGGCGGCGCTCGTGACACTTATGGCGGCTTTCGCGAAGTGAACAAGAACCAGGCGCGATCCCGCTGGCACCGCACCACTGTCACGGTTCACCCGCACTGTGCGGTCCCGACCTCGAGATTGCAGTGGAGCCCCACCGCGATGAGCGCGCAGTCGGCCGTCCACGTGATCGACCAGGGCGACGATCCTCTCGAGTCCGCACGAGCCCTTTGGAACCCGCGAAGCCCTGGCTTACGACGACGCAGCGAACGCGCTCTTCATGGACGACGGCATCCGCTTGGATCCGTACGCGGTGTACGGATGACGTTCGACGACACGCTGCCGAAGTTCCTGGAGACCCACCCGGGCCCGGTCGCAGACCGTGCTGGAGCTCGTCGGCCCGCGCCTGGGGAGAGCACGTCGACGCGACCGGTTGGAAGTTCTCCTACGAAGCCTTCACCATCGACAACGAACAGGTGGCCGTCCGGCTGACCGACATCGGTTCTACCGTGGACATCGAGAGGTTCGCGCCGGCTCCCCGCGCCGCGGTTCAGCACCGCTGAACGCGTCGTCCCGCCCGCCCGGCACCGGGCGGGCGGGCGGGGGGTCCGCCGGCACGGAGCCGGCGGGGTGTGGTCGTCGGCGTCCGCCTCGGGAGCGGAGGGCCATGACTGAGAGCGACCGGCTGGAGGGGGCGTCCGGGCTGGACGAGGGGCTCCGCAACCTGGCCTGCGAGGTCAACCGGGCCGCCGCCTGGAGCTACCGGTTCTCCGATGGGGATCTGCGCTGGTCGGCGGGGATGGCGAGTCTGCTGCACGTCGACGAGGGTGATCCGGAGGAGCTCCAGCGCAGGCTGCGGGAGCTCATCGCGCCGCTGGTGCACTCCGCCGAGACCAGGCAGGCGGACGGTTCGCAGTCCGTCGAGGAGCCGTTCCAGACGCCGTCCGGGGAGCGGCGCGCGATCTTCCTGCGCTGCTGCACCACGCTCCACGGTCCCGAGCAGTGCCTGGTCGGGATCGCGGTGGACGTGGCGTACCCGCTGAGCGAGGAGAGCCACGACACCGACATCGCCGACCGCTACCGGCGGCTGATCGAGCTGAACCCGGACGCGGTGTGCGTGCACCAGGACGGCGTCACCGTCTACGTCAACCCCGCCGGGGTGCGGATGATGAACGCCTCCTCCCCCGACGAGATCGTGGGGCACCCCATCACCGAGTTCGTCGCCGAGCACGCGCGAGCGGAGTTGTTCTCGCGGCTGTCGGTGGCCAACGATCCGGGGACGACCACCGAGCCCGCCGAGGCGGAGATGATCCGGGTCGACGGATCGCGGATGCTGGTCGAGTCGATCGCGGTGCGCACCAGCTGGCACGGTCGCCCGGCGTTCCAGGTCATCCTGCGCGACGTCACCGCGCAGCGGGAGGCCGAGGCGGCTCTGCGCTACCAGGCGGCGCTGGTCGAGAACGTCAGCAACGCCATCATCGCCACCACCTGGCAGGGCGTGGTGACCAGCTGGAACCCGGCCGCCGAGACGATCTACGGCTACTCCTCGGCGCAGGCGCGCGGGCGAGAGGTCTCCGAGGTCGTGGGAACCGCGATCGACCCGGCCGCGCTGCTGGCGGTGGGCGGCACCGTCGAGGCCAAGCACCGGCACGCCGACGGGTCACCGGTGCAGGTGCGGATCTCGGCGGCGGAGATGAGCGACGGCTACGTGCTGGTGTGCACCGACGAGACGGCCCGGCGCCGGGCCGAGAAGCGCTACGCGACGGTGGTCAGCCTGCTCGACGAGGGCGTGCTGGTCATCGACGAGGGCGGCAAGGTCGTGATGGCCAACCCGGCGGCCACGTCCATCCTCGGCGCCCAGGAGGAGGACATCGTGGGCACCCGCCCGGAGTCGTGGGTGACCTTCGACGAGGACGGCAACCGGCTCCCGCAGGCACCGTCCCTGCGCACCCGGCTCACCGGTGAGCCGGAGAACCGGCGCGTGGCGCGCTTCGAGCGCTCCGACGGCAGCAGCGTGTGGCTGGCGATCTCGGCGCGGTCGCTGACCGCGGACGACTCGCCGCCGCACCGGACGCTGGTGTCGTTCACCGACATCACCGAGCCGCGCGCGTTCCGCAAGCGACTGGAGCGGGAGGCCACCCACGACCCGCTGACCGGGCTGGCGAACCGGACGATGGTGCTGCGCAGGTTGCAAGCGGCGATGCGCGAGCCCGACCGCACGGTCACGACCGGCGTGATGTTCATCGACCTGGACAAGTTCAAGATCATCAACGATTCGCTGGGCCACGTCGTCGGTGACGAGGTCCTGCGCGTGACCGGTGAACGCCTCCGCACCGTGATGCACTCCGCCGAGCAGGTCGGCAGGCACGGCGGCGACGAGTTCGTGGTGCTGGTGCACGACGAGGACGGCGGCTCATCCCTGGGGACCCTGGCCGACGCGATCCGGCGGCGGCTCACCGAGCCGATCACGGTCGAGGGCAGGCAGCTGCACGTCGACGCCAGCATCGGGATCGTGCTCGTCCCGCCCGACGACCCGCGCACTGCCGAGGACGTGCTGCGCGATGCCGACGTGGCCATGTACGAGGCGAAGACGCGCGGCCGCGGGCGGGCGGCGTTCTTCGACGTGCAGCTGCGCGAACGCCTGCAGCGCTACCTGGAGCTGGAGCAGGACCTGCGCTCGGCGGTGGACCGCGGTGAGCTCTGGGTGGCCTACCAGCCGATCGTGAACCTGCACGCCAACCGCGTCGGCGGGGTCGAGGCGCTGCTGCGCTGGACGCACCCGGTGCACGGCCAGATCTCCCCGGACGAGTTCATCTCGATGGCCGAGGAGAGCGATCTGATCCACCACATCGGGTCCTGGGCGCTGTCCACCGCGATCGAGCAGCTGGCCGAGTTCCGCACGCGTCACGGCCTCGACCTGCAGGTGAAGGCCAACCTCTCGGTGCGCCAGCTGGAGGATCCGGGCCTGCCGGAGACGGTGGACGAGGCGCTGCGCAAATCGGGGCTGTCGGCGAAGTCGTTGTCGCTGGAGCTCACCGAGAGCGCGCTCATGCACGATCCGGCGACCGCCACCCGGATGCTGCAGGAGCTGCGCCGGTACGGAATCCGGCTGGCCATCGACGACTTCGGGACCGGTTACTCGTCGCTGGCGCAGCTGCTGCGGCTTCCGCTGGACTCGCTGAAGATCGACCGGTCGTTCATCGACGGCATCGCCCGCTCCCACGACGCCAAGGCTCTGGTCAACAGCATCATGGCGATGGCCCACGCGGTCGATCTCGCGGTGATCGCCGAGGGCGTGGAGACCGCCGACCAGCTGGAGGTGCTGCGGCGGCTGGGCTGCGACCAGGCGCAGGGCTACTACCTGGGCCGGCCTGCACCGATCGAGGACCTGGCCGCGACCATCGACCTCGCCGACCGGCGCACGCGGATCGAATGACGCGGGTCGCGCGGTGCGACCCGTATATCCTCGAACGCATGCGGCGGACGTCCCTGGCTCACTGGCCCTGTTCGATCGCGCGCGCCCTGGACCTGCTGGGCGACCAGTGGACGCCGCTGGTGCTGCGGGAGGCCTTCTACGGCGTCCGGCGCTTCGACGACTTCCAGTCCTCGCTGGGCATCGCCCGCAACACGCTGACCGAACGATTGCGCCGGCTCGTCGACGAAGGCCTGTTCGACAAGCGCGCCTACCAGGACGATCCACCGCGCTACGACTACGTCCTCACCGACAAGGGCCGCGACTTCTACGGCGTGCTGGCGGCCATGGCGCGCTGGGGCGACCGCTGGCTGTCCGGTGACGAGGGCGCGCCGGTGGTGCTGCACCACCGCACGTGCGGCCACGACACCCACGCCGAGGTGGTCTGCGCGGCCTGCCGCGAGCCGCTGCGGGCCGAGGACACCAGCTCGCACCTCGGCCCCGGCTACCCCTCCCGGCTGGCCGAGCGGCCCGACGTGCGGGCCCGCTTCGGCTGAGCACACAAGAGCTACGGCCGGAGAACTCGAAGTAAATTCTCGAAGATTCTTCTGAACGCGCGGAAATCAGCCCAAAGCATTACACTTTTCAGATTCCGCTAGCGATCGTTCGGGTACTCAATCACCCGAATAGATGCCCAACCGGCGGGTCGCCAATTCCCGTAGCGCGAACGTCGCTAGATTTCTAATCAACAGCAGGTCGCCGAGGAACATGCTTTCGGTGGCTCGGCGACCTCCGCACCTCGCGTCAAAGGAGACGCATTTTGTTGCCTGCGCTTGCGAGCCCTGAGAATGCCGACAGGACACCTGAACTCGAACGGGCACACCGTCTTGTCACCGATGGATCATGCACGGTGCTTTCTTTGGATGTTTTCGATACCGTGCTGTGGCGTCGAGCGCCACGTCCCACGGACGTCTTCGGGATGCTGGGAGCCAAGTTGCGGCGAGCAGGGCAATGTCCGCCCTGGCTCACCGAAGCGACGTTCCGCCTCATACGCATCGAGGCCGAGAAACGCGCCCGCGACGCGAGCGTTTCTGCCTCCGGCGAAGTATCCCTGTTCGACATCTGGCGAGAGATGCCGTTGTCCGTGTTCGGTGGCCTGAACCTCGAAGAATTGGTCGCGGCGGAAGTCCAGCTGGAGCGCGAGGTTACCGTTCCCGACCTGCACATCGCCGAGCTCGTTCACGACGCCGCCAAGAACGACGTGCCGATCGTGTTGGTCTCGGACACCTACTTCACCGCCGACCAGCTTTCCTACCTACTTGATCGCCCGGTTCTGGTGCCGCTAAACAAGGCGAAGGTTTTCCGCTCGCACCAACACGGTCTGCCCAAATCCGGCGGGCTGTTCGAGGTGGTCCTGCAGGAGCTGGGAACCAGACCGGAGCAAGTCGTGCACCTGGGCGACAATCCCGTGGCCGACGACGAAGCACCAGCAGAGCTGGGAATTCGAACCATCCACTACTGCAGGATCGACGACGAGTTCGCTCCGGTCCTGGAGCGCGAGGGCGAGTCGACTGACTCCTTCGCGCCGCTAGACGACAAGGTCCACCCCGACTACGGCGACTGTGGGTTGACCAGCCTGCGCGCCAAGGCCCTGCGGCAAGCTCCCACTGAGGTCGGTGATTCGGCGCGCATCGCATGGCGATTCGGAGCCGGCGTGCTCGGGCCGGTCCTCACGGCCTTCGCCGAGTGGGTCGCTCGACGGGCGCATGAGGCCGGGCACCAGGACTTGTGGTGCCCGATGCGTGAAGGTGAACTGCTCTCCGAGTTGATCAACAACGCAGCTGCCAAGCACGGGTGGGAAGTCACCGCACGACCCATCTGGCTATCGCGTCAAGTCACGTCACTGGCCACGTTGGACTGCTACGACGAGAACTCGGTCGAGGACTTCATCGGGCGCAGCTACCGGTTGACGATCGCGCAACTACTCGCATCACTGCACCTACGCCCGGGTGATGTTCCCGCGCTGGCGGACAAACTCGACATGTCGCTGGACCAGCCCGACCTCCGCAGGCGGGTCACCGTTGCGCTCACCGAGGCTCCGCACCTGAGGAATCGTCTGGCTTCGACCGTGACCGCAGCCCGCGACCGCCTCCTGCGGGCGTTGCGCAAGACCGGGGCGCTCGAATCGCCGGTCCTTCCGCTCGTCGACCTGGGATGGGGCGGCACGATCCAGTACCAGCTCACACGCGTGCTCGAACGCAGCCGCATCGACGTCCGCGCTTCGGGCTTCTACATCGTCACAGACCAGCGATCCGCACGGCTGTCACTCACCGGCGGTAAGGCCGAGGGCTTCCTAGGGCAGAGCGGCCACCCGAGCGAAGTCGTTCAAGCCCTGACGCGCAGCCCTGAGGTCATCGAGCAGTGCGTGAGCGCGCTGTGCGGATCTCTCGTGGACTTCACCGATGACGGGGACCCGGTGCTCGCTCCGACGAACAACAGCCCGGCGCAGGATCTGGAAAGGCGGTCGGCGCAGGAAGGAATTCTTGCCTTCCAGAAGACCTGGAACCAGTACACCAGCATCGACGACGCGCAGCCGTGGCCCGCACTGGACGCTGGTGGCACGGCGCGGCTCGCCGCGATCATGACTGCGGCACTTCGCGCACCCACCTCGGCCGAGGCGACCGTTTTCGGCAACTGGCACCACGAGGACAACTTCGGATCTTCGGTAATCACCAGGATCCTCCCCGCGGACCTGTCGGCAGCAGTGCCGTACATGTCTCCTGGCGACCTCGACGACCTGCACATGCGCGACGCGTTCTGGCCGGGCTTGCTGGCGGCCGGGGACCCCCAGCTTCGAGCAGCGATCACCGCAGTGCACACACGGGCGGTCGATCCGGGCATCTTCGAGATGTCGCACGAGGCCCCGGAAACACGTCTGCGATTCCGCACGGCCGACGACAAATGGCACGAAGGGCCACGGCGGCGTGTGCGCATCAACCACAACGGCCTGTCCTTCGCCAGGCTCGACTTCGCCTCGGACGGTGCGCTCGATGTGTCGCTGGCAGTCCCCGGCCAGCCGGCGATAGTCCGCATCGACTGGATCGAGGTCACTGCGTACGTGAGCGGAGACCCTCGCCAGCGCAAGCTGCGATGGGAGCGTCCGGAGGATTTCGCCGGTCTGGTCTTCGCCGACTGCGCCTGGCTCGGCGGCACGATGGTCGAATTCCACGCTCCACACGGCGCGTTCTGGCTGCCACTGGCCAACCACGCGGGTGGCCCGGTGACATCCGCCCAGATCAACATCGCATTCGCGACGCTTCCGCAGTCGGACTCGGGACTCGCACCACGCATGGCGACCGCACCCGACCTGGTGCGGATGGCAGGCCGGTTGCGCGAGGAATACCGCGCGTCCGGCATGCGCGGAGTGATGTCCGGCGCGGCGCGCGTCGCATACCGCCGTTTGGGAGGCCTCTGATGGACGAGCAAGACCGGATCGTCGCGATGCTCGGGACCCGGCAAGACCCGCACGCACAAGCCAGGGCTGCACGCTCTCAGCCGCTCCTACTGCACTCCCTGACCCTCTTCCGCGAAATCTTCGAGGTTGTGTTCGAGCACCGCCCGATCGCAACCGTCGTTGAGATCGGGGTGGAAACGGGCGAGGTCAGCGGGCTCTATGCCGAGCTCGGCGCCGAGGACGTCTACTGCGTTGAGCCCATCCCGAGCGACGAACTGCGAGCGCACATCGCAGAGAACCCTGCTCTGCACCTCGTGGAACGCCATTCGCCCGTCGCGTTGGCAGAGCTCCCGATCGCCGATCTCTACGTGCTCGACGGCGATCACAACTACGCCACTGTGCGCGCTGAACTCGACTGGATCCTCGAGCACGCTCCCGGAGCGCTCGTCGCCTTCCACGACGTGCTCTGGCCGTGTAGCCGCCGAGATCTCTATTACCAACCAAGCCTGCTGAGGTCTGATCAACGGCATTCCTGCACCGAGGATGGGCCGACAGTTTGGCACGATTGCGTGACCTCGTCCGGGTTCGTTGGGCGTGGTGCGTTCACCAGCGCAGCGCATGCAGGAGGTGAGGAGAACGGCGTCCTCACCGCGATCGAGGACGCGATCGCCTATGACGACAACCGGCGGTTCACGATCGTGCCTGCCGTCTTCGGCCTCGGCCTGCTGCTGCGCGCAGACACCGCCAACGACACCCGTCTACTCGGAGCCCTGCGCCCGTACACGCACTCCCGACTGCTCGCGGCGATGGAGAACAACAGAATCGCTCTCTACACCCGCGTGCTGGCCATGCAGGCCGAGATGGCCGCGCATGCTCAGGAGGCCGACCAGCTCGTGCGCGGCATGGCGGAACGGCGAGACGAGATCGACGAACTCCGTCGCGACAACGAAGCCTTGCGCAAACGCCACGCCCGCGAGATCGGCGAGCTTCGTCGCCGGAACGAAGTCCTCGTCAGGGAACTCGAGGACCAGCGGCGCTTCACCCCAGCGCTGCGGAACCTGGCGGGCGTGAGCGGGGATCTGCTGCGACGCGCGGGAGGACCGTGGAAATGATCGAACGGGTCCTCACCCCGGACCGGCCACACCAGTCATCCGAGGCAGAGGCTCCTACCGATCGTGGCGCGGCCAGGACCCTCGCGTTGAGCGTCGCATGGGTCGTGTGGGCGACCTTCGCCCAGCTCGTGCGTGGACCCGCAACTCGGGCTCCCGACGCCATCTGGGCGGAGGACGCTGCTTTTCTCAACCACGCCATCCACCGAACAGCTTGGGAGAACCTGCTCACGCCGCACGCGGGTTACGTGCAGGTCGTGTGCCGTCTGCTCTCGGATGCAGTGGCGTTGCTGCCACCGTCGTGGATGGCGGTGGGGATCGCGGCGGGCGCCTCCGTGGTGGTGTCCCTGCTCTCGCTCGTGGTGTGGTTTGCCAGCGCATCCGTGCTCTCGTCACCGTGGGCGCGAATGACGGTAACGGCACTGGTCCCGCTGCTGCCGCAGGCGAGCTTCGAAGTGAACGCCACCGGCGCCAACCTGCACTGGTTTCTGGCCTATGCCGCCTTCTGGGTGCTGCTCGCAGCACCCACCTCCATCCGGGGTCAGGTCGTCGGGTCTCTGGTGGTTCTCGTCGCCGCACTCTCGGACCCGTTGACCGCGCTCGTGCTCCCGGCTGCGGTATTGGGTGCGTTCGTACGCCGTCGCCGTTCCTTCATCGTTCCGAGCGTCATGGTCGTCGGCCTGGTCGTTCAGGGAGCGGTCCGCCTGGGCCAGCCACCGCTTCAGTGGGTGAAGTCGGATCCGCACCAACTGCCGTGGATATACGGACTTCGTGTCCTCACCAGTTCTGCAATTGGCGACCGGGAGCTCGGTCTTTTCTACGACACGTTTGGCCTGACCGGTGTCTTGGTCGTTTCCGCCGTTCTCGCCACGTTGTTCCTCAAAATACTGAGCCTGGTGAACCGGGAGACTCGCCTGGTCGCGCTGCTAGCAGCGACGACCTCCGTGGCCTACCTCTGCATTCCGTTGGCGCTGCGGGGAAACGAGGGCTACCTCGATCATGGCCCGCTCTTCCTCAGCGGATCGCGCTACACGATCGTTCCGCTCATGTTTCTGTGGCTCGCCGTCATCGCTGTCGTCGACAAAGTCCTGACACAGCGTGGCCAACCTCACGCATTCCGACTGGCTCCCATCGCAATAACCGCACTCCTGAGCCTCCAACTGGTCGCCAGCGTGGGCGGAGAGACCGTTCGATCACACAGCCCGAGCTGGGAAGACGATGTGCGTCGCGCAGCGGAGACTTGCACGCAGGCACCCCCGACGACCGAGCCGCAGCCGAGGCTGGCATTTGCTGACCACCCAGGCCCCGGCGAGGTTCAGATCGTCGTCGCGCCGAGCGGGCTCGCTATCCCGTGGGGCGTCGTCATGCCCTGTGATCGTTTGCGGTAACTCACAGACCCCGGACCAGGTCCAGGGCTCGCCCCAGGGTGGTGAGGCGCTCGTCCAGGGTGTCGCCCGCGGGGTAGAAGCGGACGGTGTTCACGCCGGTGTCCCGCCAGACCCGCAGCCGCTCGCGGACCACGTCCTCGGTGCCGATCAGCGTGGTGGCCAGCACCATCTCGTCGGTGACCAGCGCGGCGGCGCCCTCGCGGTCGCCGGCCTGCCAGCGTTCGCGCACCGCTGCGGCGGCGTCCTGCCAGCCCTGCCGGGAGTAGGCGCGGTTGTAGAAGTTGGTCGTGGCCGATCCCATGCCGCCCAGCGAGAACGCCAGCCCCTTCTTCCGGCTCGCCAGGACACCGCTCAGCTCGTCGGGGTCGTCGACGAACGCGACCTCGGCGCCCTGGCAGATGTCCAGCTGGTCCCGGGTGCGTCCGGCCTTGGCCAGACCGCTGTCGAGGTGTTCGAAGTAGGCGTCGGCGCCTTCCGGGACGAAGCTGGTGCCCAGCCAGCCGTCGGCGATCTCGCCGGTGAGCTCCAGCATCTTCGGCGAGAGCGTGGCGAGGTGGATGGGGACGTCCACCGGCGGGATCGACACCCGCATCGGCCGGGACTCCCCGGAGCGCGGGATGGTGAAGTGCTCGCCGTTGTGGGAGATCTTCTCGCCGGTGAAGACCTGCCGCACGACCTGCACGGTCTCGCGCATCCGGGCCAGCGGGCGGGCGAAGTCCACGCCGTGCAGCCCCTCGATCACCTGCGGGCCGGAGGCGCCGAGACCGAGGTGGAAGCGTCCTTCGGACAGGTGCGCGAGCGTCATCGCGGCCTGGCCGATCGCGACCGGAGTGCGCGTGCCCAGCTGCATGATCCCGGATCCGAGCAGGATCGTGTCGGTGCGGGCGGTGAGGTAGCCGAGCGTGGAGGGAGCGTCGGAACCCCAGGCCTCGGCGACCCAGCACATGTCCAGGCCGAGCTTCTCGGCTTCGAGGACGAACTCGACGATCTCGCGCCAGTCGCCGCCGGTGCCCTCGATGGTGGTGGCGGTGCGCATCAGGCGCCGGCCTCGGCGAGTTCCTTGATCCCGGCGAGGTTGGCGGTCATACCGCGTTCGAAGTCCCGCAGCCGGACGAAGACGATCTTCTGCTCCTTCTCCGGCATGCGTTCGATGGCCAGGCTCAGGCCGGAAGGCGCCGGGCCCATCCGGACCCACTGGCTCAGCTGCGTGCCGCCGTCGGCGGGGCGCAGGGTGAACCGCCAGGACGCCATCGGGTTCTCGGGGTCGCGCACGGCCCAGCCGAAGACCCGCTGGGGTTCGAACTCGACGACGTGCGAAGTGGTGGTCCACTCCCCCAGCGCCTCGTTGCGGTTGCGGCCGGTGAACCGGGCTCCGAGCGAGGGACCGCGGGCGCCGTCGAGCCACTGCACGTCCTGCAGCTCGTCGCTGATGCGGGCGATCAGCTGCATGTCGGTGACCAGTTCCCACACGCGTTGCGGTGCGGAGTCGATCCAGGTCTCGACCTCGACCGTCGGCCCGTCGGCGTAGCGCGCGCCCGTCCACTCCATGCTCGGCGACCTCCTCGTCGTGCGGCTTTGACCAGTAGGGTTGCGTGATGAAACCCTGGTTGTCAACTACCGGACGACGAGGCTGCCGTCAGTCGGGCTGCGAGATCGAGACCGGCACCGCCACCGGCGGAGCGACGACCTGGCGAGAACCCTCCAGCACGCGCTTGATGACGGTCACCACGTCCCGGCCGGGCTTGGAGCAGGTGAACGCGGCGCGAGCGTGCTCGCTGATCGCGGCGTGCGCGGACACCTCGATCTCCATGTGCCGGAAGACGTGGGTCATGCCCTCGACCTCGGAGAAGCTGTAGGTGATGGTCACCGAGGACGCGTCATCGACACCCTGGGACCGGACGATCCAGCGGCGACCCGGTTCGGCTTCCAGTATCGCCCAGTCCTCGCCGCGCGGCTCCCGCCACGTCGTGCCCGCGGGCTGCCTGCCCCGGGGCACGAGTGTCCAACCTGGATCGGTCACCGGCCGACCGTCCTCCCAGTTCGCCGGATCGGTGATGTAGCTGTAGACGTCCATGGCCGGGCACTCGATGTCGGTCTCGGCCATCGTCGAATAGAAGGGCATGGCTCAGGCGTCCTTCCACTCAATTTCCCCCTGGGGCGCCCCGCTACCGGATTACCCCCACCGGGACCATTGTTGGGCCCGAAAGGGAATCAGCAACTCGATCGGAACCCGGTGATCGCCCCACAGGCACGACATCGGGCGACAGCGGTGGCGGAGAACACACCTGCGGACACCTCCGAAAATCCGTGCTACGTAGCCGCTTTCGCGATCGCTCCCTCCGAATCGGACACCGGCTGTTCGAGGTTCCCGCCGAGGTCGCCGGAGCCTACCGAACGCGGCGATCCCGGCAAGATCGCGAGCATGCTTCAGGTTGCCCTCGACGCGGCCCTGACCCGCAGGTTCATTGCGCTGGCAACATCATCACCGGACCCCGCCGCCGTCACCCGATAGGTGGGCGTTTCCAGATCGATTCCGAAGTCCGCGACGGGGTCCGTCGCGGAGCCGGTGACGCGCGGAGACCGCCGTCAGGAGCGACCCCGCAACCGCCCGCGACCAGCGCATGTACCGTGACTGGCGAACCCACCGGCCGGCCCGCCGGGTGGTGATCCGCTGGAGCGTCCACAGGAGACTTACGACCGATGCAACCGAGTAACGAGCAGGACCGCGCGAAGTGGGCCGCGGGTACGGCCGTCATCGACGCCTACATCCGCGACGGCATGAAGCTCGGCCTGGGCTCGGGCACGACCTCGCACTGGTTCGTCCGCGCGCTGGGCGAAGCCGTGTCGAACGGCCTCACCGTGGTGGGCGTGCCCACCTCGACCGGCACTCGTGACCTGGCGCTCGAGGTCGGCGTGCCGCTGACCACGCTCGCCGAGGTCGGCCGGCTGGACCTCACCGTCGACGGCGCCGACGAGATCGACCCCGCAGGCCACATGATCAAGGGCGGCGGCGCCTGCCTGCTGTGGGAGCGCATCATCGCCGACACCTCGAACAAGATGGTGTGCGTGGTCGACGAGGGCAAGGTCGTCGACCAGCTCGGCAAGTTCCCGCTGCCCATCGAGGTCGTGCAGTACGAGTGGCAGGCCACCGAGCGCGCCATCAGCGCGCTGCTCGACGAGCTGGGCCAGCCCGGCGTGAAGCTGACCCGCCGCGAGAAGGACGGCGGCCCGCTGGTCACCGACAGCGGCAACTTCATCGTCGACGCCCACATCGAGGCGATCAAGGACCCGATCGCGCTGGACTCGCAGCTCAACTGGATCCCCGGCGTGGTGGAGAACGGCCTGTTCACCGGCATCGCCGCGGAGGTCGTGATCGGCCGCGCGGACGGCAGCCACGAGATCCGCGACGTCTCGGCGACCCCGTCGGCCCGCCCGTCGACCCGCGGTCGCTGACAGTCATCACTCGTTCGAGGGGCCGTGAGCGCTGCTCACGGCCCCTCGTCGCGTTTCAGAACCCCGCGTAGCAGTAGGAGTCCGAGGAAGCGTCGCCACCTTGGAGCCGGACCTGGTGGGCTCGACGACCTCGGAAGTCCTCGCCGTGGGGGAAGAACTCCTCCTCGACCGTCAGGCCGCCGCGGTGCGGGTCGGTGGTGAGCTTGGCCATCCACGCGCCGACGCCGTCGGGGTAGAACTGGTCGTCCCACGACCCGTAGAGCGAGTTGGTCAGGTAGATCCGCGCCCCGTCCCGGCTGACCTCGACCATCTGCGGTCCGCCCGCCAGCGGCCGGTCGGGCGCCGACGGGTGCGGGACCCGGCCGACGATCCCGCCGAGACGCACCGACCCGGCTTCGCGAGGCGCCGCGGGGTCGCTGACGTCGTACTGCTTGAGCTCGCCGGTCCCCCAGCACGAGACGTAGAGGAAGCGGTCGTCGACGGAGAGGTTGATGTCGGTGACCAGCGGCGGAACGGCGCCGAAGGGCTTGAGCGCGGGGGGTAGGAGTTCGGCGTCGGCGGGTTCGGCGGGGATGGTGATGACCTTGTCCGCCGTCCACTGATCGCCGTCGCGCCGCCAGCGCCACACCGAGGCGGACAGGTCTTCGGTGCTGATCACCACGCCGGCGAAGCCCCAGGTGGCGTTCGGGTCGTGCGAGGGCCGCAGCTCCAGCACCATCTGCTGCTCGGCGCCGAGGTCCACCCGCTGCAGGTGCTTGCCCTCGGCGAGGTCCCAGAAGTGCAGGGCGTGGCCGTACTCGTTGGCGAGCAGCAGTTCGGGCACCACGCCGTCCTCGACCATCGAGGGCGTGCCCCACTCGCTGGTGATCAGCGTGTTCTGGTTGAGGTGCCACCAGGCGTCGTAGGCGAGTCGCTGCGGGCCACGGTCGGTCTCCCACGCCCGCACGACCTCGAAGGTGTCGTGGTCGAGCACCGCGATCCCGCCCGGTCCCCCGTCACCGTCGGCGGAGCCCAGGCAGGACAGGTAGATGCCGTCCGGTCCGCAGTGCAGCGTGTGCGGACGCGAGTACCCGGCGCGGTCGGCGAGCTCGTCGGCGGTGATGGTGCGGATCAGGCGCGGCTGCTTCGGGTCCGGGTGGGTGTCGTAGACGTGCAGGTTCGAGGAGCGCAGGCCGGGCAGCAGCAGGTACCGGCGTTGCAGGCCGTCGGTGTGGTGACCGGCGTGGGCGAAGGCGCTGCTGCAGGCGTTCCAGCCGAAGTGGTGGAGCTCGTCACCCTTGGTCGGCAGCTCCGCCCATCCGACGATCTGCCCTTGCTGGGCCGATCCCGGGTCGGTGTCGATGACGGCGAGGGCATCGGGTTGTTCGGCCGCGCGGTCGAAGGTGACCACGTAGGCCAGCTTCTCCGGTGGTGCGGCGATCGCGTCGGCGGGACAGCGGTAGAAGGTCGGATCGACCGCGGCATGGCTCATCTCGTCCTCCTCGGGAGATGGCGTTCAGTCGCTCCAGCATGGTCCCGCACTCCCACCTCGGCGACCGTGTCCGCATCCCAGGACGCCGCAGGTCGGGTGGTTCTACAGGCGGGCGCAGCGCAGCTCTGGGCCGAGCCGGTAGGTGGTGTCCAGGACCGCGTTCTGGCCGCCCAACCAGGACGGATCCTGCCCGGGGTGCACGGTGTGCACGATGACCAGGTCCCACTCCTGGGACTCCACCTGGTCACTCGACTGCAACGCGGTTTCACCCAGGCGGACGGTGGGAACGTGCGGATCGGCGTAGGTGACGTCGACTCCGAGGCCCGCCAGTTCGGTCATGATCTCCAGGGCCGGGGATTCGCGAACGTCGGCGACGCCAGGTTTGTAGGCCACGCCCAGGACCAGGACCTGAGCTCCCGTGACGCGCTTGCCGCGATCGGCGAGCAGCTGCCTGGCGCGGTCCACGACCCGACGCGGCCGGGCCGCGATCGAACCCATCGCGGCGTTCATCACCGCCTCGGCCCGGCGACCGCACTCCTCGGTCACCCCACCCACCACGCGCGGGGTCGCGTACCGTCCTTCCCCGCTCACGCCGGGATCGACATGTTCCGGACTGAAAGCGACGTGAACGTCCTCGCCGCCCGCTGGCATGGGCACTGCAATCACCACGAACATCGCGTCGCTGATCGCCGCGACGTGAGAGGTCAGCTCCAACCGGCCACGAGCGAGCGCGCGCTCGAATCGCGCATGTTCAGGCGTGGCCGGCTCTGCTCCCTGGTCTTGCGCACCAGCCGCCTGTTCTCATCGATGTTCACACCGGTCCCCACGCCTCCAGATTCAACGAGTGACAATGCGTTCCGCAGAACGACTTCACCCGAACCCACGACCACAGCGTGAACCAACTCCGACTCCTCCACGAGTCGTGCTGCTGAACTCGCCCGTGTCCCAGTCATTTTCGCTGCACTCATGATTGCGGATCCCTCTGCTCTCGTGCATCGGGTTTGCGAGCACACTGCCTTCAGCGCCACCAGGGCCGGCACTGGGCAGCTCTACCGGCGCTTCGTTCAACGCTGAGGACCGCCGATGATGGCGGCCCCGACAGGGCCTGCCGGAAGAGTGCACCAACGTGGTGCCACATACCAGGGGCCAAAGGCCCGAGCCAGGACTTCCTCCCCCTCCCCGAGGGAAGCGGGGAGTGAACAATCGAGGAAATGAGTTCGTGATCGGACCCGCACAAGGAGGTCCCATGAATCAGCAACAGTGGGATCGTCACGACATCGCCGCCTATTTGGGAATCCGGGTCGGATCGGTGAACGCTTGGCTAGCCCGGCACAGGATCAGTCCGGTTGCGCGGCGACCTGCCGGTCGCGGCGCGCTGGCGAACCTCTACGACGCCGACGAGATCAAACGCATCCGGAAAGCCGGTCGCGACCAGCGGCACTGAGCGGTAGTACACGATCACATCCGCCAACCCAGCTCCACACGACGACGTCCCTCGACGCGCCCGGTCACGGCCACGGCCACGGCCGGACGTACGGCGTCGACTTCGCCGCCTGGTTGCGGGCCGCACCGCGCACAGCGGGCCGCCAGATCTTGAACACAAGAGAACGATTTTGCTCCGTTTCCCCGCTGTCGCCACACCTTTCAATCGCTTACGTCCCCCATTCCGCGTGTCGGTACGGCTGCGGCCCTCAGGCCCCGTCAACCAAAGCCCGGGCAGCCCCGACGTTTCCTCAGCGGGCGCTGGTTGTGTCCGCCTGCCCGTCCGTTGTGGGGAGCCGCAGGGACTTTTGACACTAGGACGACGCACCAACCTGTTCCACGCTTCGGTAGCGCTATCACAACCTGTCGAAGGACACGTGAAATGAGTTGCAGTACCGACTCGAATGGGGGCGGGATGAGTCATCAACACACGCGCTTGGCCGTAGTCGGGTATGGGTACTGGGGTGCCAAGCACGCACGCGTGTTGAGCAGCGTTCCGGGAGTCGACCTCGTCGTGGTCGACAATGATCCGGAGCGCAGGGCAGAGGCCCAGCGCGGTTGCCCCAATGCGGACATCACGGGAAATCTCGCCGAGGTGCTCGACTTCGTCGACGGCGTCGTGGTCGCCACTCCACCTAGGACGCACGGTGACATCGCACATCGCGCACTGCGCTTGGGCAAACCCGTCCTGGTCGAGAAGCCGCTGGCGACGTCCACATCGGTGGCGAGGTCGCTCATCGACACCGCGGCCGAGCACGGTGCCCGGCTGATGGTCGGCCATACCTTCGAGTACAACGCGGCGGTGTGGAAGCTGCGAGAGGTGATCAATTCTGGTGAGCTCGGACGAGTTCTCTACATAGATACAGCTCGGCTCAATCTAGGAATCTATCAAAACGATGTCGATGTGATCTGGGATCTGGCTCCGCACGATCTGTCGATCATCTCGTTCCTCATGGGGGAACGGCCCGTTTCGGTTGCGGCCTGGGCACATCGCAGCCTCGGCGCGCGACATGCCGACGTCGCGTACTTGCGTCTGCAGCTCGAGCGGTCCCTTGTTCCGGCCTTCGTGCACGTGAGCTGGCTGAACCCGCAGAAGGTCCGGCGCGTGACCGTCGTCGGCGACCGCAAGATGGCTGTCTACGACGACCTGCTCGACGAGGACCGGATCCGGATCTATGACATCGGGGTGGATTCCAACGATCCCGGCGAGCCGGTGGACACGCCGGCGATGCCGGTCACCTACCGCACGGGCGACATCGTTTCACCGCACGTCGTGCTCCGGGAGCCGCTCTGGGTTCAGGACACTCACTTCCTCGACTGCGTACGCACAGGCGCGCGGCCGCTAACACCAGGAGCGAGCGGACTCGACGTGGTCCGGGTACTCAGCGCCTCCGATGTGGCCCGCAAGAGTGGGCGCGAAGTCCCGGTTCACGACGAGCATGGCGTCGTCGACGGCCGACAGGTCACGTTCGCGCACACCAAATTCACTGGGACACCATCATGAACGACTTGATTCGCTTCCTGGATGTCGCCGGCGTCAACTCGGATGTTCGTGAGGAGCTCGACATCGCGTGGAAGTCTGTGTTGCAGCACGGGCGATTCGTGGGCGGACCGGAGGTCGAGCTGTTCGAAGAACAGTTCGCGAGCTACTGCGAGGCCTCCGCGTGTGTCGGTGTCGGCAACGGGACCGACGCGCTGCAACTGATCCTGACCGCGCTGTCGATCGGGGCCGGTGACGAGGTGATCGTCCCGGCCAACACCTTCGCCGCCACGGCCGAGGCGGTCTGCTCGGCAGGTGCCCGACCGCGGTTCGTTGACGTCGATCCCGGAACGCTGCTCATCGATCCCGCTGCGGCGGACGCGGCAGTGAACTCGCGGACAGCAGCGATCGTCGGGGTGCACCTCTTCGGTCAGATGATCGACGTGCCCCGCGTAGCGGCCGTGGCCCGAAGGCACGGGCTTGCGCTGCTCGAAGATGCCGCACAAGCGCACGGCGCCCGGTACGCCGGCCACCGGGCAGGGAGCGTCGGCACAGCAGCGGCCTTCAGCTTCTACCCGGGCAAGAACCTCGGAGCGCTCGGAGACGCGGGAGCCGTTGTTACGCAGGATCGTTCGATCGCTGACAGAGTGCGTCGGCTCGGGAACCACGGCTGCTCACCGACGAACCGTCATGTGCACCGCGAACGTGGCCGCAACAGCCGACTCGACAGCATCCAGGCGGCAGCACTGTCGGCCAAACTGCCGAAACTGGATGACGAGAACCGACGACGCTCGGCGTTGATGGAGGCCTACGCGGCGCTGCTGCCATCCTCCTACGTCCCGGTCGCCGTATCACCCGCGGCGCAGTCCGCGCACCACCTGGCCGTCGTGCGGACCGCACAACGGGAGCGCGCCGTGTCCGCACTGAACTCCGCTGCGATCGGGTGGGGCGTGCACTACCCGGTTCCCTGCCACCTGCAGCCCGCTTTCTCCGCGTTTCGCGAGCGCTTGCCGACGGTCGAGACGGCCGCCCGGCAGATTCTTTCCCTGCCGATCTCACCGACGTTGGGTGAAGCCGACGTCGCACGAATCTGTGATGTATTGCGAGGTGTCACCTCATGACCAACACCGGATCCGATCAAGGACAGCCGCGGGCCGAACCGGACGGGAATGCGAACCAGTCGTCCATCGAACGCTGGCATCGTTACGAGCCCTGGGGGGCGGGCCCGACACGGGTACCAACCCGGGACCGCGACACCGCCGCGCACAGCATCTTTCGCCTGATCGCCCCTCGTCGCCTGTTCTCGTTGGTTCTTGCGATAGTGCTGCTCGGCGCAGCCGCCGGATATGTCGGTGCCCTGCTGTCGCCGAAGGAGTACGCGGCCCGCGCGGAGATCCTCTACGAGATCAGCACGGAGAAGCCGACGGGCTTCCTGCGAGAGGACCGCAGCCTGACCACCCAGCTGGTCACCCTCCGCAGCAGGCAGGTGCTCGCGCCGGTCGCCATCGCCAATGGTGTCCCCGTCGAGCAACTCGAGAAGCAGGTCACCATCTCACTGCTGGACAGCAGCGAGATCATCCAGGTGGAGGCCCGGGCAGGGGATCGTGACACCGCGCAGAACCTGACTCGCAGCATCCTCGACCGCTATCGGCAGGTCGTGCTGACCCAAGATGGCAGCGGGGCGACGGACTACCTGAACACGCAGCTGAGCCAGGTGCAGGACGGACTCGCCAAGGCCCGCACGGAGCTGGAACGCCAGCGCGCTCGACAGGCCTACGGCGCGATCGGGACCTCGGAACTGGCGTCTGCCGAGGCCCAGGTGCAGAGTCTTAGTGATCGGGAGCAGAACCTGCGGCGGCAGCTCGACGAGCTCACGGTCGCAGGTATGGACGCGCCCCGTACCGAGGTCGTCGTTCCTCCGTACGGCGTGCATGACCCGGTAAGCCCACGGCCCGGCTTCGCGGTCGCCTCCGGCGCGCTCGCGGCCTTCGTTGTCGCGACGTTGACGGTCGTGGTGCTCGTTCACAGGCGCTCGAGGATGAGCGGGGCCGAGTAGTGTTGCGCTCTCGCCCTCTTGGGCCATTCGTCACCGTGGCGGCACGTCGTTCGGCCGTCGTCGCGAGCTGGACGTTGATCAGTCGGGCGACCGGGCTGGGCCGCGTGGTCGTGATAGGGGCGGTGCTCGGGCCGACCTTCTTCGCGAACACGTTCATCGCCACCAACGTCGTTCCCAACATCGTCTTCTCGGCCGTGGCAGGACAGGCACTCGGGCTCGTGGTCGTGCCGGCCGTCGTGAGCGCCTCGTCGCGCGGGCCGCGCGGGCCGCGCGGGCATGCCGCGGAACTGCTCGGTGGTGTGGGAGCGTGTCTGCTCACGGCGGCCGGAGCGGTGACCGCGCTCCTGATCCTCGCCTCTCCTCTGTTGGCGTGGTCACTGACCTTCGGCATCGACGACCCCGTCGTCGGGCAGCAGGCTCAGCGCATCGCAGTGCTGCTGATCCTCCTGGTCAGCCCGCAGGTCATGCTGTACACACTGGCCGCCCTAGCGGCTGCCGCCCAGCAAGCTCAGGAGCGGTTCGTCCTCGCCGCCGCCGCGCCGGCGGTGGAGAACGTCATCCTGATCGTGATCGTTGTTGTCGCCGGTGTCACGTGGGGTACAGGTCATGAGGTCGGTGGTGTCCCGCACGGTTTCCTCCTGACGCTGGGGGTGGGCAGCACAGCCGCCGTCGTCGTCCACACGGGACTGCAGCTGTACGGTGCAGCACGGTGCGGCCTGGCGGTCCGGCCGTTTCGCAGGTGGTGGCGCGAACCCGGCGCGTTGCGGGTCGCGCGGCGTCTCCGTGGTTCCCTCGCGGTACCCGCCGCACCGATGATCGGGATGTACGCGCTGCTCATCGTCGCGGCGACGGTTCCCGGAGGTGTGGTCGTCGTCCAGCTCGCGTACGCCATCTTCCAGTTCCCGATCGCGTTGGGGGCTCGTGCCGTCTCGATAGCCGTGCTGCCCGACATGTCGGGCAGCTACGAACGTGGCGACCGCGCCGCCTTCGCCGCATCGTGGCGTCAGGCACTGACATATGCCACCGTGACCGGTTTGCCCGCGGCGGTGCTGCTCCTGGTGCTCGGTGAGTCAGTGGCCCACGTGCTCGCCAGCGGCGAGATGCGGTCGCCCGACGTGATAGCCCGGTTCGCGGCGTGCATCACCGTCGTCGCGGTGGCCCAGCTTGCGGCCGGGATGCACCAGATCGGACGCCAGGGATTGTTCGCACGCATCGATGTCGCCGGACCGAGGAACGCGAGCCTGGCATTGTTGATCATGACTGTGACGATCGCTGCGTTGGCGCTGTTGGTCACGCCCGGAACAATGCGCCTGGTCATCCTGTGCGTCGCGTTGCTGCTCGGGGAGCTCGCGGGGGCGGTGATCACGCTCGTTCGGCTGTGGCACGCCATCCGGCCCGAGAAGTTCGCCGATCCGGCGCACATCGCGGTCGCCGTCATTGCTACGGCAGCGATGCTGCCCGTCGTCGGGGTCGGCTGGTGGCTGCTGGATACCAACGAACTCGGCACCGCCGCAGAATTCGGCGTGCTCGTTGCGTGTGGACTGCTGTCATTGGCCGCTTTCACCGGAGCTGCGCGTGCCAGGTTGCTCCACCTGTCGGGAGGTGCGACGTGATCTCGTTGGTCCGCGACAGAACACCGCGAGCGCGTGTCGGCGGCGACGGTCGGCTGGTCGCGTTGGCCGCGGTCACGGCGGTCGTGTTCGGGGCGTTGTCGATCGTGGGCGGGTTGCTCGTGTTCGCGACGCTCGGGATCGTCGGGCTCTTCGCCGTCTGCGCCTACCGCCCGGTGTTCGCTCCTTACATCTACCTCGTCACGTTGCCGTTCCTGGCCGGGATCGAACGCGGCGCGTTGGTGCCGATGGCGCGTCCGAACGAAGCTCTGCTGGCCGTGCTGCTGGCAGGCGCTTGCTTCGGCGGAGTCCTGAGATACCTGCGCGGTGACGCCGTGCGGTTGCGGCTGCGTCCGATGGACATGCCGCTGGCCGGCCTCGTGCTGCTGGCCACGGTGTGGCCGATCGCCTCCATGATGCTTCGCGGGCAGACACCGCTGGGCTCGGATTTTGCGGCCGTCCTGCCGATGTGCAAGCTCGCGGCGTTGTTCGTCCTGGTGCGCATGACCGTGCGAACCGATGCACAGCTGCTCCGATGCGCACGCTTGATCGTCTGGCCGGGTGCCGTCGTCGCCGTGGTGGCGATCCTGCAGACGCTCAACGTCGGTCCCGTGCTGGACCTGCTCGCCGGGTGGTGGTCCACGGACAGCGGTGGGCTCTCGTCCCGGGGGACGACGACACTCGGTTCGTCGATTGCCACCGGTGACTACGTCATCATGTGCTTGAGCCTGGTGATCTGTTGCTCGCTGCGCGGTCTGTTCGCCAGGCGGGAAGCACTCGTCACCGGCTTCGTCCTCGGAGCAGGAGTGCTGGCGGCCGGGCAGTTCTCCACGTGGATCGCGGCCGCGGTCGCGGTGGTGGTGATCCTTCGGAGGATCCCGCAGCTGCGGAGGAGCGCCGTGAGATTCCTGCCGGTGGTGGGGGTCGCCGTGCTGGTCGGCGCGCCCGCGTTCCTCGGCCGGATGTCGGACTTTTCGGAGGGCTTCACCGTCCCGCGCAGCTGGTTGGGACGCTGGGACAACATCACCCACTTCTACGTGCCCCGGCTCGACGAGTTCGGCTTCTTTCTCGGCGTCTCGCCGGATTCAGTGCTCGTCGCTCCGGAAACCTGGCGTGAGCTGATCTACCTCGAGAGCGGTTACCTGCAGTTCCTGTGGGTGGGCGGTCTGCCGCTTCTCGTGGCATTCGGGTGGCTTTCGGTGTCGGTTCTGACCGCGACATCGCGGTTGAGGACGCGTCAGGACGCCACTGGCGCCTACGCGACGACCCTCGAGATCACGTGGTGGGTGATCCTCGTGCTCTCGATCATCGACATTCACCTGGTCCTGCGGGGGTCTGGCGACCTGCTGTTCGTGCTCCTCGCAGTCGTTTCGGGGAGGTGTACCCGTGATCGATCGTGACCTACCAGTCCGACGGCCACTCGACCCTCCTCTGTGGGCCGGCGTCGTCCTGGCAATCGTGGCGCTGGGATTGCTCGCGATACCGATGCTTGTCATCGGCGCGCTCGTACGGCTGACGGGTCCCGGCCCTGCCCTGCTGCGGCAGCGCCGCGTCGGTCTCGCGGGAGAACCGTTCACCCTCTACAAGTTCCGCACTATGCGCGTCGGCGGCAGCGACGCCGCGCACCGGGAGCTCATCGCTCGTGAGCTGCGGGGTGAAGACACCTTGATCGATGGCAGCTGCAAGCTCGACACCGATCCGAGGATCACCCGCTTCGGCTCGTGGCTGCGCAGGACCAGCCTCGACGAACTCCCCCAGCTGATCAACGTGGTCCGCGGAGACATGGCGCTGGTCGGTCCGAGGCCTTGTCTGGAGTGGGAAGCGGCGATGTTCCCCGCGGCCTACGCAGAGCGGTTCACCGTCCGGCCCGGCATGACCGGGCTTTGGCAGGTCAACGGCCGGAGCACGATGGGGACTCTCGAGATGTTGCAGTTGGATCTCGCCTACGTCCGGCAGCGCTGCTTCTGGAGCGATCTCGTGATCCTCGCCAGAACGGTGCCTTCGATGCTGCGCGGAGGTGGTTCGCGATGACCACGCTGTTCGTGGCGACGACAGGGGGTCACCTCGCCCAGCTGGACAGGCTGGCACAGCGCGTTCCCCCCGCCGGCACCGCGCTGTGGGTGACCCCCGACTCCACGCAGGGCCGCTCGTTGCTGACACACCGGGATGCGGAGTTCACCCACGTCGTCCCGGGCCGCAGTGTTGCGGGTGTGCTGCGGTGTCTGCCGATCGCCCACCGGATTTGGCGGGACCGGGAGGTGACGCGGGCCATCTCAACGGGTTCGGGAATAGCGCTGGGGTTCCTCCCGTACCTGGCGGCGCGCGGTGTCGAGTGCCACTACGTCGAGAGCGCAGCCAGAGTCACGGGTCCCTCGCTCACCGGGCGGCTCATGCGGTGGGTACCCGGTGTGCGCTGCTACACCCAGTACCCCGGATGGGCATCGCGTCACTGGCACTACGGGGGCAGCCAGTTCGACTGCTACGCACCGGTACCGGCGCACCGCGATCGCCGCGGTCCGATCCGGGTCCTGGTCACCGTGGGAACGTCGGCCTTCCCGTTCAGACGCATGCTCGCCCAGCTCGTGCAGCTGCTCGCGCCGCAGGGTGCGCTGAGCACCACCACGGGGCGGACCGTGGAGGTGCTGTGGCAGACGGGTTCCACGCCGGTCGACGGGTTGCCGATCGACGGGGTCCAGTACCTGTCGGGGCCCGATCTGGACCACGCCCTGTCGGTGTCGGACATCGTGATCAGTCATGCCGGTACCGGGTCGGCGATGGCGGCGTTCGAAGCGGGACTGAAGCCCGCCCTGGTCTCTCGCCTGCACGAGTACGGCGAAGCCAGCGACGACCATCAGGATCAGCTGGCCGAGGAGCTGCTGCGGCGTGGTTTGGCGTCGTACCGACGGGATGGGCCGGTCGACGTAGCGGAGCTGATCGCAAGCATGTCCTGGTCGGTTCGGCGCGTTGACGAACCGAGCCCGTTCAGCCTGCTCCCACGCCACGAGAGGAGTGGTCGGCGATGACGCTCGCTGCCGGCGAGATTGTGCGGGTCGATCCGCGGTGGGACGACCGATGGAAGGAGTTGGTGCTGAGCACGTCCGGAGGACCGTTCGTCTCCCCGCCGTGGATCCGAGCGTTGAGCGCGACCTACGGATTCACCCCGATGGCCAGACTCGCGCTCGACGCCGGGGGAAGACCGGTCTCAGGGCTGGCGTGGATCCCGGTCTCGGATGCCCGAGGACACCGGGTCTGCAGTCTCCCGTTCTCCGACTGGGTGGACCCGATCATGGCGGACGCGGCGACCTGGAACGCGCTGACCGACGATCTGCTCGCACCCGGGGAGCGCTTCAGCGTGCGGTGCTCGAAGGACTCGGTTCCCTTCGAGGACACCCGCCTCGAGGTGGTCGACGAGGCGGTCCGACACGGTTGTCGCCTCGACGTGCCCGTGCCGGAACTGTACGAGCGCATCGGGGCCGCTGCCCGGCGCAGCGTCACCAGGTCCGAGCGACGGGGCGTTCGGGTTGAAATCGATACGGGTCTTCACGGGGTGCGGCAGTTCCATCGGCTGCAGGTGGCGCTGCGCAAGGTCAAGTTCCGGATGTTGGCGCAGCCGGTCGAGTTCTTCGAACGGATCTGGGAGGCGTTCACCCTGGAGCAGGCCGTGACCACGATGCTGGCGTACCTACCCGGCGGCACGGAGCCAGTGGCGGGTGTTGTGTTCCTGCGGTGGAACGATGTGCTGTACGCCAAGTTCATGGCGTCGTTGCCCGGATTCCTCGACGACAGGCCGAACGACGCACTGTACTGGACCGGTATCCGTTGGGCGGCGCACCAGGGGCTGCGGATGGTCGACTGGGGAATCAGCGGACTCGACCAGCCCGGTCTGCAGCGGTTCAAGCGCAAGTACTCCACGCACGAGTCGCGCGTCGTGACGCTGCGTTCCCGAGGGGAGGCCTCGCCCGCGGAGATCGAGGTCGGGTCGACCCTGAACGCGATCACGCTGCTGCTCACCGAGGACTCCGTCCCGGAGGAGGTCACGGCGCGAGCCGGGGCCATGCTGTACCACTACTTCTGCTAGGAGCGGCACATGTCGTGCGATCATCGGCGCGGTCTCGTCCGGGCGTTGTCGCCCTCAGGGTTGTCCGCATCAGAAACGTTCGTTTCCCTCGACGCGCAGGCCTGGCCGAGAACTCTCGTCCACCTCGACCATCGGGTAGTCACCGCGGAATCTGTTGTCGACGACCGTCGCGGACGTCGAACCGTCCGCGATGTACACCCCGTTGACCAGATCCGGGCCCGAGATCTCGTTGTCCCGCACCGTGATCTCGGGGAACCATCGGACGAGAACGGCCTGCGACCCCTCGACGGCACAGGTGTTGCCGACGAACCGCAGCGAGCGGGAGCGGCCGACAGCGCCGTCCTGACCAGCCTCCTCCGCCGTGGCGATCAGGCATTGGTGATCGACGTTGTAGCAGGCGTTCCCGGAGATCTCCACGTCGCGCGTGGGCGGACTGGAGTTGTCGTAGGTCTGGAAGCAGTCGGTGTGCGGCGGGTCGGGGTAACCGTCGTCGGAGATGTCGTGAACCTTGTTTGCGCTGATCCGATGTCCGGTGCCGAAGAACCGGATCCCGTCGGCATCGTTCGACTCGCGCATGACCGAACGGCTCACGTCGTTGTTCAGCACGGAGATCCGCTCGCCCTCGATCCTGATCCCGGTGCCGTCCGCCTCGCGCACGACGTTGTCCGTGATGTCCGTGTTGGTGCACTGGCAGCTGATGCCGTCGTCGTGCGCACGCAGCACTTCGCTTCCCCGAACCGTGAGGCCCGTCCCGTCGAGCGTCACGCCGTCGCCGTCGACGGTGGTGAAGCCGTCAACGATCACGTGGTCGGCGTCCACCGAGACCGCGCCCACGGTGGCGTCCCGACCGACCAGCACGATGGGTTGCTGCGGAGTTCCCGACGCCGTCGCCTCCAAGTCGGCGCCGTGGAGTCGATCACCCGCGAAGCACAGAGTCTGACCGGGTGCGGCCTGAGCGAGTTGAGCGCGGGCCTGCTCCGGATCGGTCGCGGTGTGCGTGCAGGTGATAGGGGGCAGTGCTCGCGGAGGCTCGGCAACCGCGGCCGGAGCTCGTTCTGGTCGGGACGGTCCCTCGGGTTCGCTCCCACCACCGGTGCACGCGCCTGCGAACAGCGCCGCCGTCGTCCCCACGACCGCGATCATCATCTTGACGCTCATGGTTTCCCTCCCCGTCTGAAACCCGAGCACAACTTCTCCGAGGTTAGAACTCGGCCCCGATTCATGCAGCGACGACGGGGCCGCCCGACGTGCTCGGAGCCGGGCGCCGAATCGCATCGCAAAGGAGATGGGTGAGATGCCAGACGAATCGCTTGGACGGCTCGTGGTGGTGGGCCAGGGATACGTGGGACTACCGGTCGCCATCAGAGCAGTGGAGGTCGGTTTCGAGGTCGTCGGGTTCGATCTCGACAAGGACAGGGTGGAGCTGCTCGGGCGAGCCAGCACGTTCGTCGACGACGTGAGCGACGCCCAGATCGCACTCGCGCTCTCGTCCGGCCGGTACGTCGCCACCTGCGACCAGAAGGAGCTGGCCGGGTTCGACGTCGCAGTCATCTGCGTGCCGACACCGTTGCGTGACGGGGCCCCGGACGTCGGCTGCATCGAGGAGGCCGGACGGATGATCTCGGGCCACCTCGCTGCCGGGTGCTGCGTCGTTCTGGAGTCCACCACCTACCCGGGAACGACCGAGGATGTGTTGATCCCGATCCTCGAAGCCGGTTCCGGACTCCGCGCCGGCAGGGATTTCCACGTCGGATACAGCCCGGAACGCATCGACCCGAGCAACCGGACGTGGCGGTTCCACAACACGCCGAAGATCGTCTCGGGCGTCGATGACGAGTCGCTCCGAGTCGTGCGGGAGTTCTACGACTCGCTCGTCTCCCGCACGTTCGCGGTCCCCGGGACGCGGGAGGCCGAGCTCGCCAAACTGCTGGAGAACACCTTCCGGCACGTCAACATCGCCCTGATCAACGAGCTCGCGCTCTACACGCACGGATTGGGGGTCGATGTGTGGTCGGTGATCGACGCCGCCGCGACGAAGCCGTTCGGGTTCATGCGTTTCGAGCCCGGTCCCGGTGTCGGCGGCCACTGCCTGCCCATCGATCCGTCGTATCTATCGTGGCAGGTGAAGCGGTCGCTCGGGCAGGCGTTCCGATTCGTCGACCTCGCCAACGCCGTCAACGACCACATGCCTGAACACGTCGTCGCTCGTGCGGCCAAATGCCTCAACGCCCGCCGCAAGGCGGTCAACGGCAGCCGAATACTGCTCGTCGGCTTGGCCTACAAGTCGAACTCCGGGGACGCGCGCAACTCTCCGGCGGTCGCCGTAGCTCGGCTCCTCGACAAACTCGGTGCCCGGCTGTACGCGATAGACCCGCTCGTCGACTCAACCGCGGTACCTACGTACGTGGAGATGGTGGGCTGCGAGCGGGAACAGCTCGATGGTGCGGACCTGGTGATCGTGCTGACCGATCACGACGTCATCAACTGGGACCTGGTCGCTCAACGCAGCGACTGCGTGTTGGACACGCGCAACCGGCTGCGGTCCGGTAACGCGGAAAGGCTGTGACGGACGCCGGTGACCGGCTCCGCGTCGCGAAAGGGGCAGGACATGTCTGCGGGGAACTCGATGATCATTGTGGACTCGGCTCAACCAGGACAGTCCTGGCTTCGGGCGTGGGACGAACTCGTCGAGGCCACACCTGGTTGTGACGTCAGCCAGCTGAGCGCGTGGGGGCGCGTTCGCGCGGAGGCAGGGTACGCACCCCACTACGTCTTGGTCACGCGCGGGGGCGAAGTCCTCGGTGGGGCGCAGGTCCTGGTCCGGCAGGTGCGGCCGCTCGGGACGCTCGGCTACGTGCCCTACGGGCCCGTGATCGCGACGGGCGTGCCTGACCGCGCGTGTGTGCGTGATGCGCTCGCTGGGGCGCTTGACGACCTCGCTCGGCATCGATTGCGGATGCTGTTCGTGCAACCACCGGAAGGCGTCGACGACCTCAGCGGTGAGATGATCGCGCGCGGATTCCGCGGGTCCGACGCGTGCGTGGCCCCACCTGGGTCGTTGCGCATCGACCTCAACCGCCCTGAGGACGCCTTGTGGTCCGAGCTCGGCAACAAGCGGCTGCGCCGGGAAGTCAGGAGGAGGTCCTGGGAGAACAAGGGGGTTCGGGTCGGTCGCGGTGATGAGCGGGATTTCTCTGTGATGGCCGAGCTGCTCGCCCGGACCGGTGCCCACCACAGGTTCCAGCCGTATTCCGAGGAGTACGTGGAAGCCCTGCTGCATGGGCTCGGCAGGCACGCCGTGCTGTGGATCGCCCGCTATCGCGGAACGCCCGTGGTCGCCCACCTGTACACCCTGTGCGGGGCGACGATGAGGGCGCGCCTGACCGGGTTCGACCGCGCGGTGCCGAGCCCAAACGGGCTGCCCGGCATCCTGCACTGGGAAGCCATGATGTGGGCTAGGGACCAGGGGTTTCGATGGTTCGACCATGGGGGTCTGCCAGAGTCGGCGTTGAGGACGTTGCTGGACGACGTCGATGATTGGTCGTCGCTGAGCAGCTACGTTCGATACAAGTGCGATTTCGGCGGCAGTCCCTACCGTTGTTCTCCTGCGGTTGAGTCCATCAGGCCGGCGGCGCTGCGCGGCGCCTACGACCTGGCGATGCGGACTGGCACCGGCACGCGTCTGATCCGGGCAGCGCAGGGCCTACTGCGTCAGGGCCGTGTCGGGTGACTCGTCTGCGCTGCTCGAGTTGACCGGATACCGGCCTCGCCGCCTGGTTCACGGGTTCTAGAGCATGTTGGGCAGCACCATCCACATACCGCTGTGGACCGAGCCGAGCCAACAGCACGATCCGCCGACGAAATTCGTGTCCTCCCCCGGAAGTCCACCCAAGTACACCGCACGGCGTTCGCTGAGGGTTCAACTTCCTCACCCTGTGCGCATGCGAGCGATGCGCAGGCGCGTTTCGCACGTGGGTTCGCCCTGAAACCGGGCTGCCTGGTTGATGTTCGCGCTGGTTACCGGCTGTGAGTTCGGGCCTCGCGCGGTCTCGGCCGGGTGGCGTGGCCGAAAACGCCGCATTGTCCGTCCGGTTCGAGGCAACCCTAGTCGAACGTGCGACGTGGAAAGGGTGTCGCGATGCCAAGGCCCGACCGGGCCGCTGGGGGCCAACACCGAACACCACACGACGGGGACACCTGTGCGTTCGCACGCCCGCGAACGCTGCGAACTGGGAGGAACGATGTCGACGAGGACACTTGTCAAGGCCGGAACCGCCGTTGCGGGAGGACTGCTGCTGGCCGGATCGAGCATGGGCCTCGCCTCTGCTGAAACCGATCAGGAAGCCACTCAGCGCGCCATGGCCGAAGCATGCGGGGACGGCTACCTGTGCGTCTGGCCCGAGGCCAACGGGCACGGCGAGATGGTGAAGTTCTTCGAGTGCGGCGTCTACGACACGCCGTGGCCGGTCGGTTCCTGGATCAACAACCAGTACACCGGCCAGGTGGCCGAGTTCATCGGTCCCGACCCGGCGAACCCGGACGGCGCGTGGATCGTCCAGTACACCTCGACCGCACCTGAGTTCAGCGACGACAACAGGGGATTCGACACCCGCCGGGTGCACCCCTGCTGATGTGAGGAAAGCGCCCGGCCACCGCTGTTCCGCGCGGTGGTGGCCGGGCCGCACCGACTGGGGGAATCAGCAATGCACGCAGCACTGATCAGCAAGTTGGCCGCGGCCGGCGCAGGTTCACTGCTCCTGCTGGGGGCCGGAGCCGGGTTGGCATCCGGTGAGACGCAGCACGAGGCCACGGCACGCGCTCTGGCGGAGTGCGAGGACACCTTCCTCTGCGTCTGGGACGGACCCAACTACACCGGCAACAGGGTCGATCTCTTCGAATGCCAGGCCGGCCCGATCCCGCTGGAACTCCGCTTGGGCTCGTTCATGAACCGGCAGACACCGGGCACCGTCGCGAACTTCCACGGTGCCGGGGGCGAATGGCAGTACTCCTCCACCGCGGTGGAGGACAGCCCGAACGACAAGGGCTTCGACACCTACCTGGTCGATCCCTGCTGACAGGGGGACGTCGATGGCCACGGCCGCTCGGGGCGGCCGTGGTCATCGGCATGTCGCGACATCGGTGGCACGATGGGCGGCATGACGCGATGGACCAGCGATCAACTACCGAACCTGGCCGGCAAGACGGCCGTCATCACCGGCGCGAACAGCGGACTCGGGCTGGAGGCCGCGCAGGCGCTCGGGCGGGCGGGCGCGCACGTGGTGCTCGCCGTGCGCAACGTCGCCAAGGGTGAGCAGGCCGCCGGGAGCGTGCACGGCTCGGCCGAGGTGCGCCGGCTCGACCTGGGCGACCTCGCCTCGGTGCACGAGTTCGCCGAGGCGTGGGACGGCGAGATCGCCATGCTCATCAACAACGCCGGGGTCATGTTCCCGCCCGAGGGGCTCACGCGGGACGGCTTCGAGATCCAGTTCGGCACCAACCACCTCGGTCACTTCGCGCTGACCAACCTGCTGATCGGCCACGTCACCGATCGCGTGGTCACGGTGTCGTCCAGCCTGCACCGCTCGGTGAAGGGAATCCGCTGGGAGGACCCGAACTTCACCGGCGCCTACGACCCGCAGAAGGCCTACGGCCAGTCGAAGCTGGCGAACCTGCTGTTCACCCTGGAGCTGCAGCGCCGGCTCTCCGAAGCGGGTTCGGCGGTCCGCGCCACGGCCGCGCACCCGGGCTACGCGGCGACGAACCTGCAGAGCCGCGCGGGGAATTCGCTGCTGCGCCGGTTGATGGCCGTCGGCAACCTCATCGTCGCGCAGCCCGCGCAGGCAGGCGCGCTGCCGACGCTGTTCGCCGCCACCCAGGACATCCCGGGCGCCAGCTACGTGGGTCCGGACGGGCCGTTCGAGCTGCGCGGCTCCCCCACCCTGGTCGGACGCACCCAGGCGGCCAGCGACCCCGAGGCGGCCCAGCGGTTGTGGACCCTCTCCGAGCACCTCACCGGGATCACGTTCCCGATGACCGAGAAGTCCTGACGTCCACACCGGACCCGTGCTCAGGCGGCCGCTCGGTCGCTCCTCGTGGAGCGGCTCATCGCGTGGTGATGGTCAGCGGCAGGCCGTGCGGGTCGATGAGCAGCGGTTCGGGTCCTGGTCGCAGCACCGCGCCCGCACCGGCGGCGGTCATGGCCCCCACGGCTCCGCGCGCTTCGGCCACGCCGAGCCCGACGGCGCGCAGCCCGAGCCGCGACTGCCCCGCCGACCACGGGCTGGGCCTGGTCTCGCGGCGGAAGGTGAACAGCTCCAGCACGGCACCGCCGAGTCGCAGGTTGGTGATGACGAACCCGCGCGGGTCGTCGGAGCGGATGAGCTTGCCGATCACCTTCGCACCGAGCGTGCGGACGTAGAAGTCGAGCGCTTCTTGCAGGTCAGGGGCGGTGACGGCGATGTGGTCGAAGACCGGTCCCGCGTCGCGCGGCCGGTTGTGGTGCGCGGCGACGTCTTCGGCGGCCAGCTCGGGCGAGCAGGTCTCGTCGTGGCGCACGGCACCCTCGACGAATTCCAGCAGCGTCCCGTCGGGGTCGGTGAAGAAGGTGATGCGCACGTTGCCGTGGGCGTCCTTGGGATGCGTGGTGAACTCGACGCCGGCTTCGCGGAGCCGGGCCGCCTGGGCGTCGACGTCGCCGACCTTCATGCCCACGTGCCGCATCCCGCACTGCAGGTCGTCGGACGCCCAGCCGCCGAGGTCGCCGTCGCCGATCTCGACGAGCTTGATCCGCGCGGGCCCGGCGTCGAGCCAGCTGACACCGGATTCCCGCGCGGTTTCGGTGAATCCCAGAAGTCCGGTGTAGAACTCCTGGGAGCGCGCCAGGTTCCGGCAGCCGATCTCGACGTGGCGGATCGTGGCGGTGGCCGCGCTCGGGTCGGCGGAATGGTTCGCGGTCATCGCCCCTCCGGCGAGTCGTTCCGGACGCCGCTGGTGGTCGCGATCCGGTGATCGTGCGTGATCACGATGCTGCCACCGCGCTCGAGCTCAGGGCAACGGATTGTCCAGGACACGAACCGAACCCTGTCCGGTTCGTGTCCTGGACGAAGAGGTGCCCGCCTCACCGAGGGGGCGGGAGCGAGACGGGCAGCCGAGAGACTACGCCGCTCGGCGCAACGGCGATCCCCGAATGCGGCACTGCGTGACGATCTCACCGCATCCGGTGATCGGATTAGTTCGCCGGGTCAACCAAGGAGCCCGGCAGACGTGCGCCGTCACCGCATGAACCGGACGAGCCCGCACGAAGGTCGGATCTCGCGGCCACTCTTGCCATCGGCAGATTCGGCCATTAGTTTTGCGGCCGTACTTATTGGGAGGTGGGTGTGGCCGAACGAGGAAGCGGTGAGGCCGTGCGGCTCGGCGCGTCGGCCGGTGTCGACCAGACCGCGGTGCGGCGGGCCAACCTCGCGCGCGTGCTCGACGAGGTGCGGCGCGGCGAGGTCGTCTCGCGCGCCGACATCGCCACCAGCAGCAAGCTCACCAAGGCGACCGTCTCCAGCCTGGCGGCCGAGCTCATCGACCGCGGCCTCATCCGCGAGACCGGCCTGCGCCGCGACGGCGCCGTCGGTCGTCCCGGACGCTCGCTGGAGCTCGACGGCGGCGGCATCACCGCGCTCGGGCTGGAGATCAACTCCCAGTACCTCGCCGCGCGCGGCACCGACCTGGCCGGACGCGTCATCGTCGAGCGTCGGATCGGGTTCGACGCCATGCGCGCCGACCCGGAGACCACCCTCGACCGGCTCGCCGCGATCGCCCGCGAAGCCGTCACCGAACTGGCGGGCACCAGATCGTCGTCCCTGGCCGGCATCGCCGTGGCCGTGCCCGGTCTGGTCGACGCCGAGACCGGCCGGGTGCGCTACGCGCCCAACCTCGAATGGCGCTCGATCCCGATCGCCGACGCGCTGCGCGAGCGCCTCGGTGGTGACGTGCCGATCGTGGTCGACAACGAGGCCAACCTCTCCGCCCTCGCCGAGCTGCACTCCATGACCCCACCGGCCGCCGACCTGGTGTACCTGACCGGTGAGGTCGGCGTCGGGGCTGGCCTGATCACCGGCGGGCGGCTCCTGCGCGGCTCCGGCGGGTTCAGCGGGGAGATCGGGCACGTCCCGGTCGACCTCGACGGGCAGGTCTGCGGATGCGGGCGCCGCGGCTGCCTGGAGACCAAGATCGGCTTGCCCGCCGTGCTGCGCGCGGCGGCACCCGACCTGGCCGATCAGGACGTCGACCCGCAGGAACAGGCCCACGCGCTGCGCCGGCGCGCCGAGGACGGCGGGCCGGAAGCCATGGCCGGCTTCGACGAGATCGGCCGGTGGCTGGGCATCGGCGTGTCGATGCTGGTCAACCTGCTCAACCCGGAGGTCGTCGTGCTCGGCGGCTACCTCGGCACCGTCGCGCCCTACCTGGTTCCCGCCGCGATGCGGGAACTGCGCGACCGCTCGGTGGCCGGAGATGCGGCGGTCTGCCGGATCACCGCCTCCACCTACGGGTTCTCCGCCGCCGTGCGCGGCGCCAGCAGCATCGTCATCGAGGAGATCTTCCACGATCCGCTGCGCATCCCCGCGGCCGAGAAGGCCGTCGGCTGACCGGGTTTCGGCACCACCCGGTGCCGGCACGACATCGCACTGCACCACGACGTGAGGAGCATCAAGTCATGACCGACTTCACCCCGGAGCGCGAGGACAAGTTCTCGTTCGGCCTGTGGACCGTCGGCTGGCTCGGACGCGACCCGTTCGGCGAAGCCACCCGCAGCCCGCTGGACCCGGTCGAGGCCGTGCACCGGCTCTCCGACCTGGGCGCCCACGGCATCACCTTCCACGACGACGACCTGGTGCCCTTCGGTTCCGACGCCACCGAGCGCTCGGCCATCGTCTCCCGCTTCCGAAGCGCGCTGGACGAAACCGGTCTCGCCGTGCCGATGGTGACGACCAACCTGTTCAGCCACCCGGTGTTCAAGGACGGCGGTTTCACCGCCAACGACCGCGACGTGCGCCGCTTCGCACTGCGCAAGGTGCTGCGCAACGTCGAGCTGGCCGCCGAGCTCGGCGCCCGCACCTTCGTCGCCTGGGGCGGTCGCGAGGGCGCCGAATCCGGTGCGGCCAAGGACGTTCGCGCCGGGCTGGACCGCTACCGCGAGGCCGTGGACACCGTCTGCGCGTTCATCAAGGAACGCGGTTACGACATGAAGCTGGCGCTGGAGCCCAAGCCGAACGAGCCGCGCGGCGACATCCTGCTGCCGACCGTCGGCCACGCGCTGGCGTTCATCAACGAGCTGGAGCACGGCGACATCGTCGGCGTGAACCCCGAGGTCGGGCACGAGCAGATGGCGGGCCTGAACTTCGCGCACGGCATCGCGCAGGCGTTGTGGGCGGGCAAGCTGTTCCACATCGACCTCAACGGGCAGAGCGGCATCAAGTACGACCAGGACCTGCGCTTCGGCGCCGGCGACGTGCGCAACGCGTTCTTCCTGGTCGACCTGCTGGAGAACGGCGGTTACGAAGGCCCGCGGCACTTCGACTTCAAGCCGCCGCGCACCGAGGACTACGACGGCGTCTGGGCTTCGGCGGCCGGCTGCATGCGCAACTACCTGATCCTCAAGGAGCGCGCGGCGGCCTTCCGCGCGGACCCGCGGGTGAAGGAGGCGCTGGAGGCGTCTCGGGTCGCCGAGCTGTCCACCCCGACCCTCAACACCGGGGAATCGGTGTCCGACCTGCTGTCCGAGGAGCTCGACGTCGAGGCCGCGGCCGCTCGCGGCATGCACTTCGAGCGCCTCGACCAGCTCGCCATGGACCACCTCCTCGGCGTCAACTGACCCACCGAGCCCCTGGCCCCGGCACCCCTGTGCTGGGGCCAGGGGTGTTCGCACGACCGCGTCCTGATCGCGCACAATCGTGTCCGGTCAGAACCGACCACGGCGTTCCGGCGCCGCACGAACCCGGCCCGGGAGTGCTTGCACTCCGCGAGCACGAAGGATGATCCGCAATGCTGGTGCTAGGCATCGACTCGTCGACCCAGTCCACCAAGGCGCTCGTCGTCGACGCCGACGACGGCGCGGTCGTCGCCGAGGCCAAGGCGTCGCACCCCGACGGGACCGAGGTGGACCCGGCGGTCTGGTGGGAGGCGGCGCAGAACGCCATCGCCGCAGTCGTGGCGAAGTCGCCGGGCCGCATCGAAGCGGTGGCGGTGGGCGGCCAGCAGCACGGCATGGTCGCGCTGGACTCCTCCGGCGAGCCGGTCCGCGACGCCCTGCTGTGGAACGACACCCGCTCGGCCCCGCAGGCCGAGGAGCTCGTCGAACGCCACGGGGCCGAGGCGCTCGCCACCCGCACCGGGCTGGTCCCGGTCGCGAGCTTCACCATCACCAAGCTCGCCTGGCTGGCGCAGCACGAGCCGGACAACGCCGATCGCGTCGCGCAGGTGCTGCTGCCGCACGACTGGCTCGGCTGGCAAATCGCCGGACGCCCCGAGCAGAGCTGGACCGACCACGGCGACGCCTCGGGCACCGGCTACTACTCCCCGACCACCGGCGAGTGGTTGCCCGAACTGCTCACCGAGGCCATGGGCGGACGCACCCCGGAGCTGCCGAAGCTGCTGGGCCCCAACGCCGAAGCCGCGCGAGCGACGCTGCCGGGCATCGAGGGCGCGACCATCGGCGTCGGCACCGGCGACAACATGGCCGCCGCGCTCGGACTGGGGCTCAAGCCCGGTGACGTGGTGGTGTCGCTGGGCACCTCGGGTGCGGTGTTCGCGCCCGCCGAGAAGCCCAGCGCCGACCAGACCGGCATCGTCGCGGGCTTCTGCGACGCCACCGGCCGGTACCTGCCGCTGGTGTGCACCCTCAACGCCGCGCGCGTGCTCAGCTCCACCGCGCACATGCTCGACACCGACCTGGCGGGGCTCTCCCGGCTCGCGCTGGCGGCCGAGCCGGGTTCCGGCGGGCTGAGCCTGCTGCCGTACCTGGAGGGCGAGCGGACTCCGAACCTCCCGGAGGCCACCGGCACTCTGGCCGGGCTGACCGGCGCGAACATGACGCCGCAGAACGTCGCCCGCGCGGCCGTGGAGGGGATGCTGTGCGGCATGGCCGACGCCATCGACGCGCTGCGCGACACCGGCGCCGAGGTCCGGCGGGTGCTGCTCATCGGCGGGGCGGCCCGTTCCGAGGCGGTGCAGGCCATCGCTCCTGGCCTGTTCGGCGTCGACGTGGACATCCCCGAGCCGGCCGAGTACGTGGCCATCGGCGCGGCCAAGCAGGCCGCCTGGGCCCGTTCCGGCAGCGCCGCGCCGCCGCAGTGGGAGGTCGCGGGCACCCGCCGGGCCGTCGGGGACGACACCAGCGGTGCCGCGGTCCGGGCGGCCTACGCCGCCGCGCGCAAGCAGGTCCACGGCATCTGATCACCGGTTCACGCGGCGACGACCTCGCCGAACGCGGATGCCCGGAGGGTGCGGGCAGCTTCTCGGATGAGGTCGTCGGCGCGCGGGTCCGGGCTCCACCCGACGGTTTCGGTGAACCAGTGGTCGTAGAGGAACGTCGCGGGCAGCACCCTCGCGGCGCCCAGGCCACCGCCGAGACCGGTGGAGTGACCTCTCACGGCACACCCAAACCGACTGGTAGCAGTGGTCTTCCGGCCAGCGGGTCGCTCGTCGGCATCGCCAGCCAGGACCGCAGCGGGACGCTCCCGTGCGGCTCGTAGCGGGGCGTCACGATGGCGACCGCAGCGGCCTCGGCGACCACGCGGCGGCTCGCGCGCACCGCGGGATGCCGGTGGTTCCCGGTCATCAGCGCGGAGTGCGGCAGCGCTCCCACCGCGACCTCGGCGACCTCGGTGCCGGTGCGGCGCAGCTCGTCGAGGAGCGTGCGGGCCACCGCCGCGGACCGCGACCTCGGACTCAGGTGCCCGGTGAGCACCGCGAGCTCAACCACACCCGGCCCCCTCGGTCCACAGAGGACTGCACGAGGGCATGGCGGGACACGACAGCACGAGGACTCCCGGGACGAGGCGTGCGAGCGGGTACCGGCCTGAGAACCGGTGCAGGAGAGATGTTCTGAGCGGCTGTGCAGCCGTGGATCAACAGATCGCGCTGCCCACGCGCAACAGGTCGATGTGGCACCGCACCACGAAACCGGCCTGAGCTGTCATGCCGGTCATCCTCGCTCGTGATCAGCGCGCTGCAAAGCACCGCCGCTCGCGTCCCACATCCCGGGCCGGGCAGGGCTCAGGCGGGTCGCCGGTTCGACACGAACGTCACCGACACCAGCCCGATGACCGCGACGGCCGCGAACGCGTAGAAGCCCCACGGGTAGGCCAGACCCGCGCTGAGCAGCGCTCCACCGACCAGGGGGCCGCAGATCGCGCCGAGCCGCCCCACACCGCTGGACGCGCCGAGCGCGGTGGCCCGCCCGATGGCCGGGTAGTGGTGACTGACGTAGGCGTAGACGAGGACCTGCGTGCTGAAGACGAACACACCCGCCAGCAGCACGCTGACGTACACGCCGAAGCCGGGCAGCCGCACGCTCAGCAGGGCGAGGAACACGGCTGCGGCGGTGAACCAGATCAGCGTGCAGGTGCGCACGCCGATGCGGTCGGAAACCCGTCCGGCGAGCAGGAGACCCAGCACCGCACCGACGTTGAGCGTCAGCAGCAGCGCCAGCGCGGCGCCGAGCTCGTAGCCGGCCGCGCGCATGATCTCCGGCAGCCAGGTGTTGAGCCCGTAGACCAGCAGCAGACCCATGAACGAGGTCACCCAGAACGCCAGCGAGGACCGCAGGTAGCCGCCTCGGAACAGGGTTGCCACGGGGCTGCGGGCGGCCTTCTCCTCGGCCGTGGCCGGCAGCGACTCCGGGAGGTGGCGCGCCAGCAGCGGCAGCAGCACCAGCGCGGGCAGCGCACCGATGACGAACATGGCGCGCCAGGTCAGCGCGGGGATCACCAGGATTCCCAGCAGTGCGGTGGCCACGGCACCCACGTGGTAGCCGGTCATCAGGGTGGTCGTCGCGCTCCCGCCCTTGGCCTCGGACGCCTCGTTGACCAGGGCGATCGCCACCGGCAGGACGCCGCCGAGCCCGAGACCGGCCAGGAATCGCAGGGCGCCGAACAGCAGCGGGCCGTCGGCGAACGCGCACGCCAGGGTCAGCGCGGAGAACAGGGCGACCGTGGCGATCATGAGCTTGCGGCGGCCGAAGCGGTCGGTCAGCGGTCCAACGCACAGCGCGCCGATCATCACGCCCACCAGCCCGACCGAGGAGATCAGCGATGCGGTCGCAGGCGTGAGCTGCCAGCTCGGATCGCGCAGCAGCTTGGGAAGCACGACGCCGAGGACCACCAGGTCGTAGCCCTCCAGCGCCACCGCCGCCCAGCACAGCGCGGCGACGCCCCGAGCGCTCGCCCCCGGCGCGCGGCCGGACTGTCCTGACGCCGTTGTCATTCCAGGTCACCTCTTCGCTGTCGGTGTCGTGCCCGGAATCATGTGGGCGCCTCCCGGATTCCGGACCAGCGTTCTGTTCCGCCCAGCGGGAGTCGTTCCGAGGTTGATACCTGCCGCGGCCCGCGGGCGATTCCTGACCGAAATGTTTCGCTCACGGATCGGAAGTCCACCCTCGGGGGAGGTTCATGGCCTCGGCGCGCGAATGCCGGGGATTTGCACGTACCTTGAATCCGAAAGTTGCGGTTCTTGACCTTTCCTCGGGCGCGCCAATAGTCTTCGAAATCGCGTGTTGTACGAAATATTTCGGAAACTGTTCCGGTCCAGTAGAGAACGCGGGAGTCCGCAATGAAGCCGATTCGCCTCGCCACCACCGCCGCCGCAGCGGTCCTGCTGCTACCCGTCCACGCCGAAGCCGCACCCCAGGCGCCCGCGCTGCGCGATGCCGCGCCGGAAGGCCTCGTCGTCGGCTCCGCCGTCGCCGGCGGCGGCCACCACGACGAGCAGCCCTACCCCGACCCGTTCACCTCCGACCAGCCCTACCGCGACGTGCTCGCCCGCGAGTTCAGCTCGTTGTCGCCGGAGAACCAGATGAAGTGGGAGTACCTCCACCCCGCTCGCGACACCTACGAGTTCGGCACCGCCGATGCGATCGTCGACTTCGCCGAGCAGCACGGCCAAGTGATGCGCGGGCACACCCTGCTGTGGCACAGCCAGAACCCGGAATGGCTGGAGAACGGCGGTTTCTCGCCCGAAGAGCTGCGCGAGATCCTGCACGAGCACATCTCCACCGTGGTCGGCCGCTACGCCGGGCGGATCCAGCAGTGGGACGTGGCCAACGAGATCTTCGACGAGCCCGGGAACCTGCGCACCACCGACAACATCTGGATCCGCGAGCTCGGCCCCGGCATCATCGCCGACGCCTTCCGCTGGGCCCACGAAGCCGATCCCCAGGCCGAGCTGTTCTTCAACGACTACGGCGTGGAGGGCGACAACGCCAAGAGCGACGCCTACTACGCGCTGGTCCAGGACCTGCTGGCGCAGGGAGTTCCGGTGCAGGGCTTCTCCGCGCAGGCCCACCTCAACCTCGACGACGGGTTCCCGGCGGACCTCACGCAGAACCTGCAGCGCTTCGCCGATCTCGGGCTGGAGACCGCGATCACCGAGCTGGACGTGCGCATGACGCTGCCGCAGGGCGGTGCCCCCACCCAGCAGCAGCTGACCGAGCAGGCCGACTACTACCGCCGCGCGCTGCAGTCGTGCCTGGACGTCTCCAGCTGCCGCTCGTTCACCGTGTGGGGGTTGCCGGACAAGTACTCCTGGGTGCCCGGAACGTTCCCGAACCAGGGCGCGGCGACGATCTACTGGGACGACTTCACCCCCAAGCCCGCCTACGACGCGCTGCTGGAGACCCTCTCGGCGAGCGAGCGGAAAAGCGGGAAACCCGAGAACGAGACGATGACGACGTCCGGGTGAATCACGCCTGGTTTCGCGGGGGACCTCCTGGCACGGTGGATCGGACTGGGGTTCTTCGCGGTGCGACGAGGCGGCGTGGACGACATCCGGACCTCTGAGATGCGCGAGGGGGGCTTCCCGCCGCTCCACCGCACGAGCGGCGAAAGGTGATGCGGGTCCGATGCGGTCGCAGGCCGAGATCAGCACCGAGGTGTCCTACGAGCGGCTGTCGCGCCTGCGCGACAGCGGGTTCCGCCGGGTCCGGCCCGGCATCGACAACCTCAGCACGCGGGTGCTGCGGCTGGCGGGCAGCCGGTCCGAGGGCTGCGGGAACGTGCGGATGTTGCGCGATGCCCGGACGTTGGGGCTGTCGGTGGAGTGGACCTACCGCTACGGCTTCCCCGGCGAGACCGACCGCTCCTACGCACGGGTGCTGGCGCAGTTCCCCGCTCTGCACCACCTGCCGCCGATGCAGAGCGCCGTGCGGTGCGGCGACGGCATCTCCGGCGACACCGAAGCGGTGCTGCTGGCCGGTGTCGCGGCCTGGCGGCGGGACAACCCGCTCGGCTTGCTGGAGCTCGTCGAGGACGGCGGCGCGCTCGTCGTCCTCGACGACCGGCCGGGTTTCGGTCGGCACGAGTACGTCTTCGCCGGTGAAGCCGCGGAGCTCCTGCGCTACGTGGACGCCCCCTGCCCCCTGTCGGTGCTCGCGGCCCGCTTCGGCGGGCAGGTGCACTCCCGCCTGGCGGATCTGCGCGAATGCGGCCTGGTGTTCACCGACGCGGGCAGCTGGGTGCACGTCATCCCCCGTCCGACGAATCACCGGCTGCAATTCGCGAATTGACCGTTCTGAGCCGTTCGACCCCTTCGGGCGCCGGCGGTGCTGTGATGTTTCGCCCATCGCCGTAGACCGTCGGAAGTCGTTGCGCGCCATACGAACGGAGCAACACGCGGTCACGAAGGCGCAACGAATGCGAGCGTCATCGACCACCGCCGCGCCGGCCGGGGTAGCACTTGTGCCGGGCAGTGTTGATCAAGACCGCGAGCAGGGGGCTGGCATGGCGGCGTTACCGACGGAGGCTGGCTCCCTGGAGCGCAGCGACGGCGAGCTCATCGAGGCGGTGCGCGAGGGCGACACCGGGGCCTACGGAAGCCTCTACGAGCGCCACGTCGCCGCCGCGCACAGCATGGCACGGCAGGTCACCAAGTCCGCCGCCGAGGCCGACGACGTCGTCTCCGAGGCGTTCGCGAAGGTCCTCGACCTGCTGCGCGACCAGCGCGGACCGACCTCGGCGTTCCGCGCCTACCTGCTGACCGCCGTCCGGCACGCCGCCTACGACCGCACCCGCAAGCAGCAGCGGCTGCAGTACGCCGAGGACCTGGCGACGGTGCCCGGCATCGACATCTCCGAGCCGTTCCAGGACACCGCCGTCGAAGGCGAGGACCGGTCTCTGGTCGCCGCGGCGTTCGCGAAACTGCCCGAGCGTTGGCAGATGGTGCTCTGGCACGTCGAGATCGAGGGCGAGTCCCCGGCGAAGGTCGCTCCGCTGCTGGGAATGACGCCCAACGGCGTGTCCGCGCTGGCCTACCGCGCGCGGGAAGGCCTCAAGCAGGCGTTCCTGCAGGTGCACCTGGGCAACCTGGACGCCGAGCAGGAGCGTTGCCGGGAGAACGTGGAGCGGCTCGGCGCGTGGACGCGCGGCGGCCTGGCGAAGCGCGAGACCTCCCGGGTCGAGGCGCATCTCGACGACTGCGACCGGTGCAGCGCGCTGGCCGCGGAACTGGTGGAGATCAACGGGGCGCTGCGCGTGTTCATCGCTCCCCTGGTGATCGGCAGCGCCACCGCGGCCGGCTACCTCACCGCCGTGGGTGCCGGGAGCGGCGGAGTCGTCGGCGGGGTCGTCAACGCCGTGGGCGGTCCGCGACGCGCGGCCGTGTCGGGCGCCGCGCTCGCCGCGGCGCTGGCCGTCCTCGGGTTGGCGATGGCGGCCAACGAGGACGAGATCCCGCCGGTCGCCTCCGCGCCGCCGCAGCCGCCGTCCGCCCCGCAGCAGCCGCAGCCCCAGTCACCCTCGGCACCGCCCGCTCCCCCGGCAGCTCCGGCCGTTCCCGCTCCGCCGGGATCCGCGCCGGTACCCGGACGACCGGCTCCGCCGCCCGGCGCTCAGCAGCCGAACCCGTTGCCACCGCTGCCGATTCCCGCGCCGTCCCCGTCACCCGAGCCGGTCGCCGACGGCGCGGTGCACGCGGGTGTCGAACTGCTCGGACTCGGCGTCGACGCCGACCCGCACCTGCTCATCGACCACAACGGCATCGACGCGGGCGCGGTCGTGACGGTGGAGCAGACGTTCCCGCCGGATCGGCTCATCGCCGTCGACGACCTGACCGGCGCCTTGGACATCCTCGGCAACCCCGTCATCGAGCGCTGAACCACCGGTTCGCCTCACTCACCGGAATCCGACTCCTCGGCGGGAGTCGAGTCCTCCGAACTCGGGGCCTCCTCCGACGACCCGGTGTCCGGTTCGACGGAGCTCGTGTCCGGTTCCGAGAACTGGGACTGCGGCGACTCAGGCGGAGATGTCTCCGGTGCTTCCACCTCCGACTCGACCGACGACCGCGGTTCGGCGGACTCGCTCGTCGACGGCGGGCTCGGCACTTCGTACGGCACCGGCACGGGTACCGGGACAGGAACCGGGATCGGGCCGTCGGTGCACACCCGGAAGTAGCTGTGGACGTCGGCGGGATCGGAGAAGTCCCACCACTCCGGATCGCCGCAGTGACGATCGGCGCTCTCCCGCACCACGAGCCCGCACCGGGCCTTGGTCTTCTCGCTCATCCGCGCCGGATCGATCCCGCACTCGCCGCGCGGCTGTTCGACGGGCGTTCGCGGCGGTGGAGGCGGTGCCGGGGTCTCGACGTAGACGGTCCTCGGCGTCTGCCCCGCGGCGCACCCGGTGAGCAACGCGGCAGCGGCGACACCTCCGGACACGGCCGCTGCGTACATCGCGCACCCCCAGGAAGATCCGTGGTGGACGAATAACCACCTGGTGACCACGTTACGTCGCCGCGTCACAGGTGCCCCGGGACCAAAGGCCCTGGTCGGTGCTCGCCGCTCCGGAGCCCAATGACAGCGGGAACCCGGGCTCCCAGCCGGTGTTCCCTTGTTTCGAGGGGGGTGCGGGCTCATCGCGACCTCACCCCGCATCCCCCTCGTCCACCACCGCCCGGAAGGACCCGTCATGCGCCGTCGTCGGCTCCGCAACGCCGCCGCAGCACTCGCACTGCTGAGCGCTCCGGCGCTGACGGCCTGCGTGACCTACCTGCCCGCGGCCCCACCGACGATCACGATCCCGGTGCCCGCGGCTCCCGTCGCACCCGCAGCGCCGGTCGTGCCCGCAGCGCCCCACCAGGTCCCGCAGCCGAGCCCGGCGCGCACCAGCGGTTGCGTGGCCTCCTACGAGACCGCGCAGTCCCGTGTGGACATCTGCGGTTCGGCCGGATCGCTGTACTACTACGGCTCCAGCGACAGCGGGTCGATCACGCTGCGGGCCTACCCCAGCGGAAGCTGGTACGTGACCGAGACCAACGACGGGCACGTCTACCACGTCGACGACTCGGCGCTGACCATCGCCCGCTACGGCACGATCATCTCCTCGCAGTCGGTGCTGTCCTCCAGCTGACCGGCTGCGCGGGACATGTGCCGGTGTCCGGCCGCCGAGCACTCGCCGGTAGCGTCCTCGAAGACCCGACATCGGCGTCGCACGGCTGCACTGCACGAGGTGGGCCAGGCCGTCTGCAAGTGGCCGGGCACGGCGGCGCTGCGGCGCAGCGTCCTGCAGCGCTTCTTCCGCGATCTGCACAGAGGCACCCAGCACGTGACCTCGGTCCCCGGCGTGCTGCAGAACTGCGGCACGCTGCTCGCCGGCCTCTCGGATGGTCACTGGCAGTTCCTGGACCTCGTCGAGAGCGACTGATCTGGACGGCCTTTGCCCAGCTCAGCGGCTACGTCACGATCAGTGACCGGCCACCGCCGAACGGGTGCAATTCAGCGGAATCCGGGCGCGCCGGACATCAGGGCTTAACTTCTGCACCGGCCGCTGTCAGATTGGGCTCAGCACTCGGGTGCGCGGGCATGCCCACCTCGCCGGCGGTCGACCGAACGGATCAACGATCCCGACGCCGTTCGGGGTAGGCGGAGGGAGCCTCCTGCCCGCGACGGATTAGGATGATCGGCCGCGAGGGGGCGCTGGTTTGAACACCGCACAGGTCCACCGGAAGGCACGGCGCAGGCAGCACTCCCGCGGCAGGCACAACACGCGCCCGACCGCCACCCGCCCTTGGGTGGGGCGCCCGCTGCCCGCTCGCCCCGGCACCTCCCCGATCCGCACGCCGCTGCCGGTCACCCCGGCCGCGCCACCGCCCGAACCTGAGCCCACCCGAGGAACCGCCATGACCGCACGTCACGCCGAGATGATCACGGCGACGCTGTCCATCACCACCTTCCTCGCGGTCGGTGCGATGTGGATCGGCTACTTCTGACGTTTGACGCGAGTTGAGTCGCGGACGACCAGTTCCGGCTGGAAGACCATCTGGCGGTGCCGGATCGGCTCACCCGAGGTTTCGGCGATGAGCAGTTCCGCCGCCGTGCGGCCGAGCTTGCGGGCAGGCTGACGCACCGAGGTGAGCGGCACCGCCGCTGCTCCGGCGAACTCGATGTCGTCGTAACCGACGATCGCCATCTCCTCCGGCACCCGTACCCCGGCGGCCACCATCGCCTGCAGCAGGCCCAGCGCGAGCAGGTCGTTGGCGCAGAACACCGCCGTCGGGCGCGGGCTCATGCCCAGCAGCCGCGCGCCCGCGTCGCGACCCGATGCGACGTCCAGCGCGGAGGACTCCAGCACCGTCAGGTGCGCGCCGGTGCCTTCCAGCGCCGACCGGGCGCCCGACTCGCGGTCCCGGCACTGCGCGAGCATCGACGGGCCGTTGACCATCGCGATCTCGCGGTGCCCGGTCTCGGCGAGGTGGCGCGCAGCCAGCGCTCCCCCGGTCACATCGTCGACGGCGACCGAACTGCCCTGCACCTCCGGCACGGTGCGGTCGACGAACACGTACGGGATGCGGCTGCGGGCGAAGGTCCGCAGCCGCTCGCCGGTGGTGTCCACCGGCGACAGCAGCAGTCCGCGCACCCGCTGCTCGGCCAGCATCGACAGGTAGGACGACTCCAGGTCGACGCGCTGGCCGCTGTTGCAGGTGATCACGTTGAGCCCGGCCTCGTGAGCGGCCTCCTCGGCCCCTCGGGCGAGGTCGACGAAGAACGGGTTGGCCAGATCGAGCACGAGCAGCGCCATGATCCGGCTGCTGCCGGCGCGCAGCTGCCGAGCCGACTCGTCGCGGACGTAGCCGAGCTCCTCGATCGCCGACTGCACCCGCCGCCGCGTCTCGTCCGACACCAGCTGCGGGCGGTTGACCACATTGGACACCGTGCCGATGGAAACCCCGGCCAGCCGCGCGACGTCCTTGATTCCGACCATGCTCAGACCTCACTCACAGACTTCCGTGAGCCTAGTCCGCCGGTGCCGGGCCCAGCGCGCGGCCGGGCCCGGCACCGCTCACACCTCGCGGGGCATCTCCTTGACCTCGCGGCGCAGGATCTTGCCGGTCGGTCCCTTCGGCAGCTCCGGGACCAGCCAGACCTCGCGCGGGTACTTGTAGGCGGCGATGCGCTGCTTGACGAACTCGCGCAGCTCGTCCTCCGTGGCGTCCTGACCGGGCTTGAGCGAGACGGCCGCGCCGACCTCCTCGCCGAGGTCGGGGTGCTTGACGCCGACCACGGCCGCCTCGGCGACGGCCGGGTGCTCGTAGAGCACCTCCTCGACCTCGCGCGGGTAGACGTTGTAGCCGCCGCGGATGATCAGGTCCTTCTTGCGGTCGACGATGAAGTAGTAGCCGTCGGCGTCCTTGGTGGCGATGTCGCCGGTGTGGAACCAACCGTCCTTGATCGCCTCGGCGGTGGCCTCCGGACGGCCCCAGTAGCCCTTCATCACGTTCTCGCCGCGGATGACGATCTCGCCGGGCTCGTCGAGTCCGACCTCGTTGCCGTCGAGGTCGACGACCTTCATCTCGCAGCCGCGCACCGGCAGCCCGATGGATCCGGGCTTGCGCTCGTAGCCGGGCTGGTTGAACGAGGCCACCGGCGAGGTCTCCGACAGGCCGTAGCCCTCCAGCACCTGGCAGTCGAACTTCGCCTCGAAACCGCGCAGCACCTCCACAGGCATCGCCGAACCACCGGTCGCGCAGGTGCGCAGCGAGCTCATGTCGGCGCCGTCGGCGTCGGGGTGGTTGAGCATCGCGGCGTACATGGTGGGCACGCCCTCGAAGATGGTGACCTTGTCGCGCGGCACGATCTGCAGGGCCTTGGCCGGGTCGAACCGCGGCAGCAGGGTCAGGCACGCGCCGACCATCACCGAGGTGTTGAGCGCGCAGGTCAGGCCGAAGACGTGGAACAGCGGCAGGCAGCCCATCACCACGTCGTCGGGGGTGAGCTCGAACAGCGTCTCCACCGCCATCTCGGCGTTGGAGGCGAGGTTGTGGTGGGTCAGCTCGGCGCCCTTGGGCTTGCCGGTGGTTCCCGAGGTGTAGAGCAGCACGGCGGTGTCGGAGTCGGTGCGCTCGACGGGTTCGGTGATCGGCTCGCCGCCGAGTTCGAGCGGGCCGACCGCGCCCACCACCACGCCCGGGATGCCGACCTCGGCGGCAGCGGCCGGCACCGCGTCGCCGCCGCCGTCCCAGCCGTAGACCAGCGACATCTGCGAGTCGCGCAGGTAGTACTCGACCTCGCGGGCCTTGAGCAGCGGGTTCATCGGCACCACGGTCGCGCCTGCCAGCAGCGCGCCGTAGAACAGGATCGGGAAGGCGGGAACGTTCGGGAACACCAAGCCGACTCGGTCGCCAGGTGAGATGCCGCGTTCCCGCAGGTCACCGGCCACGGCAGCGGCCGAGGCGTGGAGCTGGGCGTAGCTGAGCACGTGCTCGTCGAGACGGACGGCGGGCCGGTCGCCGTGCCGCTGAGCGGACGCGACCAGGTTCGCTGCCAGGTTCGTCATGTTCCGTTCCCGTCGTCGTTGAGGTGGTTCGGAGCAGGCGAGATCATCGATCCCCAGCAAATCGTCCATGTTCCGCAGCCCGGTGGCAATCGTTCGGGTGTACATTTCGGTAACACGTAGCCGTCATACCTGCGGCAATGCGCCGAACGGCCGATCGCCCCGCCTCGGGGCGCCTCAGAGCAGCTGGGCGGCGAGTTCGGCGATCGTCGAGGCCTGGAGGTCGAACTCGTCCTCTTCGACCGGCTCGCCTTCGCCTTCCCTGGCGATGTAGGCGGTGGCCATGCCCTGCTCCGCGGCGGCGCGCAGGTCCCACGGGTGGGAGGCCACCATCAGGGCCTGACCGGGTTCGACGCGCATCAGCTCCAGCGCCTTGCGGTAGACCGACGGGTCCGGCTTGTAGGCGCCGACCAGCTCCGAGGACAGGGCGAACGCCCAGCGCAGGCCGCCGCGACGGGTGATCTCGGCCAGCGCGAGCATGGTCGTGTTGGACAGGGCGACGACGTTGAACCGGTCGGCCAGCGCGCCGACACCGGGCGCGGCGTCGGGCCAGGGCTTGGGGCGCAGACCTTCCGCGGCGAGCTCGGCCAGCGCGTCCTCGCCGAGCGAGACGTCGGCGGCCTTGACGGCGTGCTCCAAGGCCTCCCGGTTGAGCTCGTCCATCGGCCGGTACTCGCCCTCGGCCGCCTCGGACAGCAGCTCGTCGAGCCTGGTCAGCCAGGCGGTCGCGAGCGCGTCGACGCTGCCCTCCGCTTCACCTGCCTCCTCCAGCGCGCCCTGGACCGCGGTGCGGGTCGAACCTCGTTCGTCGACAACGGTTCCCAGGACATCGAAGATCAGCACGGACAGGCGAGAGACATCGAGCGACACCGGGTGATCATGCCCGTTCGGAACGCAAGATCACACCCCTTCGGGTGAACACGGTTCGATCTCGAGTCGGTTGCCGAAGCAGCAAAAGACGGAGGGAACTCGACCACTTCGCCGCGCGGCCGGTCACGACGTGCGGGCGGCGACCTCCAGCAGGCCCCGCATGCGGGTGGTCATCGCCTCGTGCAACGAGATGGCGGTGCTGGTGCGCTCGACTCCGTCGATGCCGAGGATCTCGTTGGTGATCCGGTTCAGGTCCTGGGTGTCGCGGGCGACGACCTTGACCATGAGGTCGGCGTCACCGGAGGTCGCGTGGATCTCGATCACCTCGGGCAGCTCGCGCAGTGCCGTGGTGGTCACCGGCTGCTTGGTCTGGCTGATCTGCATCGACACGAACGCCACCAGGTCGTAGCCCAGCGCGACCGGATCGACGCGCCGGCTGAAGTCACCGATGACGCCGTTGTGGCCCAGCTTGCGCAGCCGCGCGTGCACGGTGTTGCGCGCGACGCCGAGCTGGCGGGACAGGCCGAGGATGGTCAGGTCCGGGTCGTCGTCGAGGGCGAGCAGGATTCGGGCGTCGAGGGCATCGATCTCGTTCACCAGCGGCACGCTCCGGGAGGTCGGGGGTCGCCGCGCGGTGAGCGCACGACCGAAACCCCAGGTCAGATGTGGTGCCGGACACATCGGGGGAGAACCGTGTGACGAGCACCTGCGGATTGAGCACTGTGCCACACCGGCCCGGCCATTCGCGAATTCTGGCGCAGCCGCGGAGGGCTGTGTTGCCTGCTGTGCTGTGCTGACCCGAGAATTTCGAGCATGCCTGCGCAGACCGCGACCCCGACCCCCGTGACCGCACCGACCAGCGCAGCCGAGACCCGGCAGCCGATCGCACTGCCGCACACCCGCATCGAGGACGCGCTCGGTCTGCTCACGGGCACCTTCGTGGTCTCGCTCGGCCTGCACCTGCTCAAGTCGAGCCAGATCGTCACCGGCGGAACAGCGGGGCTGTCACTGCTGCTCAGCTACGGGCTGCCGGTGCCCTTCGGGGTGCTGTTCCTCCTGGTCAACCTGCCCTTCATGGCCCTGGCGGTGGCCAAGAAGGGCCGTCGGTTCGCGGTGCGCTCGCTGATCTCGATCGCGCTCGTCTCGGCGTTCGCCCCGCTGCACGCGCAGCTGTTCGGGGCCCTGCACCTGCCGCAGGTCTACGCGGCGGTCAGCGGCAACCTGCTCATCGGCATCGGGCTGCTGATCGTGTTCCGGCACGACTCCAGCCTCGGCGGGTTCAACGTCGTGGCCCTGGTCGCCCAGGAACGGCTGCGGTGGCGGGCGGGCTACGTGCAGATGGGGCTCGACGTGCTGGTGATCGCCGCAGCGCTGCTCGTCGTCTCCCCCACCGCGATGCTGATCTCGGCGCTGGGCGCGGTGCTGCTCAACGGAGTCCTCGCGCTCAACCACCGGCCCGGGCGCTACCTGGGGGCATGATCGCGCGGGCGCGAAAGCGGCGCTGCCGTCGGCGAAGCCGACCATCGGACTCGGCTTCGCGCACCGCGGAGCAGGTCTTCGCAGCGTGGTAGCTTTCCCGCGTTGACCAGGCATGTGCGATCTGCTGCGGAGGCTCGCGTGAGCACCGAACTCCCCGACTTCGACGCCGTCTACCGGGGCGAGTCGCCGGTGACCGAAGACGCGCGCGTGCCGTGGAACATCGGTGTGCCGCAGCCGGCCATCGCCGAGGTCATCGAACGCGGTGACATCGTCGGTCCGGTCCTCGACGCCGGGTGCGGCGTCGGTGTGACCGCGCGGGAACTGGCCGCGCGCGGCTTCGAGGTGCTGGGCGTGGACCTGTCCGCGACCGCCATCGCGCAAGCCGAGGCCGCCCGCGACGAACGACACGCCTCGGCGACGTTCCAGGTCGGCGACGTCACGGAGTTCTCCGGCCACGACGGGTACTTCGGCACGGTCATCGACAGCACCCTGTTCCACTCCATGCCCGTCGCCAGCCGCGCCGCCTACGTCGCCGCCATCGCTCGCGCGGCCCGCGAAGGCGCGCAGCTGCACATGCTGGTGTTCGACAAGGGCGCGTTCCCGGAAGGCAGCGGCCCCAACGCCGTGGACGCCGACGAACTGCGCGCGGCGGTCGCCGAGCACTGGACGATCGACTCGATCGAACCGAGCACCATCGCCGGTTTCCTGCCCGCCGGAGTCGGCGCCCACCACCCGGCCGACGAAGCGGGACGCGCGCTCGTCCCGGCCCACTTCCTCACCGCGCACCGCTGATCCGGTGGTGACGCCGAACCCGCAGTCCCCGGGTGCTCCGCTGGCACGGCGGTTGGGCACCGTGGATGCGACCACGATCGGCCTGGGCTCGATGCTGGGCGCCGGGGTGTTCGCGGTGTTCGCTCCCGCCGCTGCCGCCGCCGGTAGCGGACTGCTGTTCGCACTGGTCATCGCCGGGTTCATCGCCTACTGCAACGCCACGAGCTCGGCGCAGCTGGCGGCGGTCCACCCGGCTTCGGGTGGCACCTACGTCTACGGCCGCGTCCGGCTCGGCCACTGGTGGGGTTTCACCGCCGGGTGGGGTTTCGTGATCGGCAAGACGGCCAGCTGTGCGGCGATGGCCCTGACCTTCGCCGCCTACGCCGCACCGGGTTTCGAGCGACCGGCCGCTGCGCTGGCGGTCGCGGTGCTCGCGGCCGTGAACTGCGTCGGCATCACCCGCACCGCCGCGCTGACCCGGATCCTGCTGGTGCTCGTGCTGATCGTGCTGGCCGGTTCGGCCGCGCTGCTCTACCCGTCCGCCGGGCCCGCCGGTGCGCACGACTGGCTGCCGCGCGGTCCGCTGGGCGCGCTGCAGGCGTCCGGTCTGCTGTTCTTCGCCTTCGCCGGGTACGCCCGCATCGCCACCCTCGGCGAAGAAGTCCGCGACCCCGCACGCACCATCCCGCGCGCGATCCTGCTGGCCTTGCCGATCGCCGCGGTCACCTACGGAATCGTCGGACTGGCCGTGCTGCTGGTCCTCGGCCCGCACGCGCTGGCCGCCAGCACCGCGCCGATCGCCGACGCGATCACCGCGGCCGGGTACCCGCAGCTGACGCCGGTGGTGCGGATCGGCGCGGCAGCGGCCAGCCTCGGCGCGCTGCTCGCGCTGATCGCCGGTGTCGGGCGCACGGGACTGGCGATGGCCCGCGAGGGCGACCTACCGCGCTCCCTCGCGGCGGTGCACCCGCGCTTCCAGGTCCCGCACCACGCCGAGCTGACCGTCGCCGCGGTGGTGATCGCACTCGTGCTCACCACCGATCTGCGCGGGGCGATCGGGTTCTCCAGCTTCGGCGTGCTGGTGTACTACGCGATCGCCAACGCCTCCGCCTTCACCCAGCCACCGGCCGAGCGCCGGTGGCCGAGGGCGCTCAACGCCGCCGGGCTGGCGGGGTGCCTGCTGCTGGCCGCGACGCTGCCCTGGACCTCGGTGGTGGCGGGGCTGGCGGTGTTCGCCGTCGGGCTCGGCCTTCGGCTGCTCAGCAGGGCACGCTCGGGCTGATGTCCGCGCTCAACCTCCTCCGCAACTCGCCGGCCTCCGGGGCGTCGAGCTCCTCGTAGATCCGCACCGCCGTTTCCCAGTGCCGGGTGGCCGATTCGCGCCTGCCCGCCGCGTCGTGCAGATCACCGAGCCCGGTGTGGGCGCGGGCCCGCACGTAGTTGCTGCACCCGCTGCTGGCCACGCCCAGGGCGTGCAGGTGGCAACGGGTGGCTTCGGCCTCATCTCCCATCGCCGCGTGCGTCTCGGCCAGCGCGGTGAGCGCGATCGCCTCCAGGTTCGCCGACCGCATCTGGCGCGCGAAGACCAGCGCCGCGCGGTGGCTTTCCAAAGCCTGCGGGTGGTCACCGAGGCAACGGCGGATGGTGCCCAGCCGGTGCAACGTCATGCCTTCGAGGAACCGGAACTTGCCGCGGCGGGCGAGCACCAGCGCGCGCTCGGCGTGCTCGGCCGCCTCGGCGAACCGGTCGAGATCCCGGTAGACGCCGGCCAGCGCGTAGGACGCGTCGGCCTCGGCCGGACGGTACCCGTGCGCTGCGGCCACCCGCGAGGCTTCCCGCAGGCACTCCAGCGACTCCTCGTGCCGCCCCCACCGCCGGTGCAGCCGTCCGAGGCAGATCATCGGCCGCAGTCCCAGCAACCGCAGACCTGCCTGCTGGTAGAGCCGCGTGGAACGGCGCAGGTGGTCCAGCGCCAGCTCGGTGTGCCCGGTGAACACGCACACCTCCCCCAGGCTCTGCAGCACCGCCGCGGTCCCGGCCGGCCCATCGGCCTTGAGCAGCGCCTCTTCCAGCAGATCGCGGGCCGTTGCGAAGTCGTTGCGCCGGCAGTGCGCCACGCCCAGTCCGCGCAGCGCGATCCCCTCGCCGACCCGGTCCCCGCGCCGCGCGGCGATCTCCAGCGCCTTGCCGTGGAGCCGCTGGGCCGCGTCGACGTGCCAGCCGAGGTCGAGCGCCGCGTCCAGCACGATGGCGAAATCGACCGCGTAGTGCTCGAATTCGCCGTCGGCGGTCTCGGCGATGCGCACCATGGTGTCGCGCTTGTCGTCGAGCCAGCGGGCCGCGTCCTCGTGGTCGCGGATCGGCGGCGCGCGGAAGGCCGGTTCTCGCACCGGTAGCGAGCCCGGGGCGAAGAACCCGGAGGCGGTGGTGGCGACCTGCAGGTAGTAGTCGTAGAGCCGTCGCAGCGCTTCCCGCCGCTCGGCGGCGGTCTCGGTGATGCTGGACAGCTCGGCGGCGTAGGTCTCCAGCAGGTCGTGCAGCCGCACCCGCTTGCCCGCGACCTCCTCCACCAGGTGCGCGCGCACCAGTTCGGCCAGCCCCCGGCGGATCACGCGGACGTCGTCCTCACCGGCCAGCGCGGCCAGCGAGCAGGCGTCCACCTCGTCGCCGGGGTGCAGTCCGAGCATCCGGAACAGCTTCGCCTCGGCCACCGACAGGTTCCGGTAGGACGCGGCGAAGATGGTGCGCACCGACGCCTGCGGGTCGCCGCTGTCGAGCAGGTCCAGACGCGCCTGGGCACAACCGAATTCGGCGATGGTCTGGCTGATGCCGCGGTTGCGGTGCCGCCGCACCCGTTCGGCCGCGATGCGCAGCGCCAGCGGCAATCGCGCGCAGCACTCGATGAGCTCGTCCACCGCGCCCTCGTCGGTGACCAGGTCGCCCAGCAGTTCCTTGAGCAGCAGTCGCGCCTCGTCCGCGGTCATCCGGTCCAGCTCGACCAGGTTCGCTCCGTGCCCGACGAGCAGTCCGTCGAGCTGGTGGCGGCTGGTGACCACCACCGCGCAGTCGGAGTTGCCGGGCAGTAGCGGGCGCACCTGCTCGGCGCTGGCGGCGTTGTCGAGCACCAGCAGCACTCGCTTGCCGTCGAGCAGGCTGCGCAGTCGGGCACCGCGCTCGGCCGGGTCCAGCGGTACGTCCTTGCCGTCCACGCCCAGCGCCCGCAGCCACCCGGCCAGCACGTCGCCGGGTTCGGCCGGTGTCCCGGTGCCGAACCCGCGCAGATCGGTGTAGAGCTGGCCGTCCGGGAAGCGGGTCTTGACCCGGTGCGCCCAGCGCAGCGCCAGCGAGGTCTTGCCGGTTCCGGCCGTGCCGACGATGACCGCGATCGGGATCGTGCGGGTCTTGGCGTCGAGCATCGCGTCCAGTTCGGACAGCGGGAGCTCGCGGCCGACGAAACCCGTTGCGCTGTGCGGCAGTTGGGCGGGCACCTGCGTCGTTCCCATGACCTCGACCGCTTCGCCCGCGCGGATCTGACCGTGCAGGGCGCGCAGCTCCGGCCCCGGGTCCAGGCCGAGTTCGTCGTTGAGCACCTCGCACGCGTGCTGGTAGGCCGCCAGCGCCTCGGCCTGCCGTCCGCTGCGGTAGAGCGCGAGCATGAGCAGGCCGTGCAGCCGCTCCCGCAGCGGGTTGCGATGCACCGCGTCGAGGAGTTCGCCCGCGACGGCCTCGTGCCGACCGGCCCGCAGCTCGGCGGCGTAGCACTCCTCCACGGCCAGCGACCGCTGCTCGGTGAGCCGTTCGACGACGGCGTCCACGTCAGGCAGGTCGACCTCCTGGTACGGCCTGCCCCGCCACAGGCCCAGGGCACGCCGCAGCAACCCGGCGGCGCAGGTCGGATCAGGCTCGCCCGCCGCTTCGTCGAGCAACGCCGCGAAGACCGCCGCGTCGAGCTCTCCCTTCTCGACCCGCAGGCAGTAACCGGCGGGGCCGTAGATCAGCCGGTCCGGGTCGTCGAGTTCCCGGCGCAGCCGGTGAACGTGCACTTGGAGCCGGCTCGCCCCGTGCTCCACCGACCCACCCCACAGCGCTTCCAACAGGACGGTGACCGGTACCGGTTCGTTGGCGTGGGCGAGCAGAACCGCCAGCAGGCTGCGTCGCAGCGCACCCGTCAGCAGCGACGCTCTGTCCCCGTCGAACATCCGGACCGGTCCAAGAACTTCGAACCGCATCTCGCTTCCCCCAGAAATCCACAAACGATCAATCCTGCCGCACTTCGCCCCTTCGCCGCTGCCTCCGGAAAGCGGCGAGAAAGCCACGCCGCGCACATTGGCCGCACATCGTCGGCCAACTCAACGAGAAGCACTCCAATGAGTGATACCGACTACCTGTTCGATGCAGGATCGGATTTCGGAATGGGAGCACGAATGGCGTGCGACAACAGGTCCTCAGCCAATGGAACGACATTCCGAGAATCCGAGCCGCGCGCGAGAACGCGACGGCCCAGGCCACAGGAACGTCACCGTGATCCGGCCTCGCGGGCCGGCGTGTGATCGGCGTCCGACCTGCTGGCGAAGCAGGTCGGCCCACGCGGCGTCGGCTACACGCGTGGCCAGAAAAGACGATGATCCATCGCTACACCCCCCAGGTGTTCGCGTAGCTTCTTCCCCCAGAGCGCGGTGGTTGAACCACCGGCGTCGGTTCCGATGATGACCGTTCCCCCGAACAGCGCACAAGCTCTTGAGCCGAACAATTTTCGAGGCTCGCCGTCGACGCCATCCTGACCTGGCGAAACTCTGTGCGAATTGCTCGCTTTCAATTCGCTCCGACACGCCGAGGCCGTGTCGGGCCTCGTGTGCGGACCACTTCCGAACGACAGATCGGTGGTGAGGCGGCCCCCTCATCCGCCTCACCACCGCGCGCCGAGAATACGACGGACAGGAGGTCGTTGCGAACTCAAGCACCGCTGCCACCAGCGTGGTCTCCCCCACTCGCGATCTGCCGCGGCCACCCGGCTGGGTTAATGTCAACACCATGAACCGCACGCCCGCCACGCCCGCCGAGGCTTTCGCGACACTCATGGAAGGCAACCAGCGCTTCGTCGAGAGCACCCGCCTGCACCCCCACCAGGACGCCGACCACCGCGCCTCGCTGGCGCCGGGTCAGACGCCCTTCGCGGTGCTGTTCGGCTGCTCCGACTCGCGACTCGCGGCGGAGATCATCTTCGACCGCGGGCTGGGCGACCTGTTCGTCGTGCGCACCGCCGGTCAGGTGACCGGTCCGGAGGTGCTGGGCAGCATCGAGTACGGCGTGGGGGTGCTGCGCACTCCTCTGGTCGTGGTGCTCGGCCACGACTCCTGCGGCGCGGTCGTCGCGGCGCGGCAAGCGGTCGTGGAGGGCACGAACCCGCCCGGGTACCTGCGCGACATCGTCGAGCGGGTGACGCCGAGCGTGCTGGCCGCCAGGGCCGCCGGTGAGGAGGACGTCGACGACATCGTCGACGTCCACATCCAGCGCACCAGCGAACTGCTGGTCGAGCGCTCCTCGCTGCTGGCCGACGAGGTCGCCGCAGGCCGCTGCGCCGTGGCGGGCCTGTCCTACCGGCTGGCCGACGGCACGGTTCGCCTCGTGGCCAGCCACGGCCCGCTGGAGCGCAGCGCGGCCTAGCGGCACCGGCCACTGTGGATGATGACCGCGGTGGCCGTTCTCGGGAAGCCGGTCCTCTCGTCACGCGTTAGCCTGCGATGGCACGTGCTTGGCGAAAGGAACCGGCCGCGTGAGCTTCCAGCCCCGTCGAGTGCTCCTGATCAGCGCCACCATCGGTGAGGGCCACAACGCGACCGCTCGTGCCGTCGAAGAGGCGGCCCGCGAGGTCTGGTCCGGCTGCGAGGTGGTGTGGCTCGACGCGCTCCGCATCATGGGCCGCTGGGTCCCCGGGGCGTTCAACTGGATCTACGTCACCAACGTCGAATCCACGCCGTGGCTCTACGACTTCTTCTACGACTCGCTGTGGCGCTACCGGTGGTTCGCCAACGCCTCGCGGCGCTTCGTCGGCGCCTGGTGCGGCCCGCTGCTGCGCCGCGAGATCCGACGGGTCGACCCGGACCTGATCGTGTCCACCTACCCGCTGGGTACCGCGGGGCTGGACTGGATGCGGCGGCACGGCGAGCTCGACCTCCCCGTCTCGGCGGTGGTGTCGGACTTCGCGCCGCACCCGTTCTGGGTCTACCCCGAAGCCGATCTGCACTACGTGATGAGCGAGGCGAGCCTGCGCGCGATGCACCGCGCCGAGCCCGGGGCGGTCGGCGCGGTGTCGGTGCCGCCGGTGCGACGCGACTTCCACCCCCGCGACCGCGCCGAGGCGCGGGCCGAGTTCGGATTCCCGGAAACCGGGTTCACGGCGTTGATCTCGTGCGGTGCGATGAGCTTCGGCGCGGTGGAGCGCGCCATCGACGCGGCGCTGCGGGTCGACGGGCTCGCCCGCGTGCTCGTGGTGTGCGGGCGCAACGAGGCGTTGCGGGAGCGCCTGCTCGCCCGGGGAGACCAGCGGATCGTGCCGCTGGGCTGGGTCGAGGACATGCCCGGTCTGATGGCCTGCTCGGACGTGGTGATCACCAACGCCGGTGGCGCCACGGCGCTGGAAGCGCTGGCGTGCGGGCGCGCGGTGCTGATGTTCGAGCCGATCGCCGGTCACGGCCGGGCCAACGCCGAGCTGATGGCCGATGCCGGACTGGCCGAGCTGTGCCCGAGGGAAACCCAGCTGACCGCGACGCTGCGCCGCTGGGCCGCCGACCCGCAGGAGGTCGGCGAACGCGAGGAGCGGGCGCTCAAGCACAGCCGGTCGGCGGAGTTCGCCGATCAGGTCGCGGCGTTGGCCGACGTGCCGCGCCACCACGGCCCGCGTCGGTTGCGCGCGCAGGACGCCTTCTTCGTCTACGCCACCACACCTGAGGTGTCGCAGCAGACCGGCGCGATCCTGCGCCTGGAACCGTCCCCGGATTCAGCACAGGTGTGGTGCGAACACCTCGCGCGCCGGATCCAGGACCGCGCGCCGTCGCTGCCGATGCTGACCCGCAGGCTGGTGATCCGGCCGGGCCGTCGTCCACAGTGGAGGCACGCCGGTCCGGTCGACCCCGCCCTGCACCTCGGCTGTCGCGAGCTCGGCTCCGAACAGGACGCCGAGGGGCTCACCAGCGAGTTCTTCTCCACGCCGGTGCGCACAGACCGCCCGCCGTGGGAGCTGCGCCTGCTGCACGACGCGGCCACCGGGCGGGCGACCCTGCTGGCGAAGATGCACCACTCCCTCGGTGACGGTCTGGCCGTCACCAACGCGCTGATCCGGCTGCTCTGCGACGGCCACCACCCCGCTTCGGCCCCGAGCACGAGCGGCCGGTCGTGGGCGCAACGGGTCCCGGTGGTGCTGCGCGGACTCCTCGGCCTGGCCACCTCCGCCGGTGCGACCAACCCCGCCTGCACGGGGCGGAGCTCGCACGCACGCAGCTTCGGCCACCTCGCGCTGCCGGCCGTGCAGGTCCGCGCACGCGCGCGCGATCACGGGGTGACCAGCAGCGCCCTGCTCATCGGCCTGGTCGCCGAGGCGCTGCACCGGGCGCTGGGCGAGCAACGACGCGAGGCGCGGTTCCGGGTGATGGTTCCGCGCACGGCCCGCACCGGGCGCGACGGCGCGGGCACCGCCGCTCCGGGCAACCACACGCATTCGCTGTCGGTGGACCTCCCGATCGGGCCGATGCCGCTGGTGTGGCGGATCCGCGCGGTCGCCGACGCGCTCGCCGAACCCGACCACAGCGGACAGCCCGAGGCCGCGGGCGCGGTGCTGGCCGGGCTCGGCCTGCTGCCCGCCCCGGTGCACGCGTGGCTCGTGCGGCGCATCTACGGACGCCGGTTCTTCAACGCGGTGGTCTCGGTGATGCCGGGACGGCGGCGGCCCGCCCAGGTCAACGGCACCCGGCTCGGCCAGGTGCTGCCGGTGCTGTCGCTGGCCGACGGCGTGGGTGTGGCGATCGGGGCGATCGGATGGGGCGAGGACTTCGGCTTCGGCATCACCACCGATCCCGGGCTCGCACCCGATGCCGGGCGGTTGACCGCGCACCTGCGGGAGGCGTTCGACGAGCTGCGGGAGAGGCGTTGACCGCCGGGACGGTCCTGGTCGTCGCGGTGCCTGCCGCGGTGATCGGTGCCGCGAGCTTCGGGATGGCCAGCGCGATCCAGCACCGCGTCACCAAGCAGGTCCCGGAAGTCGCCACGTTCAGCCCGCGGATGCTGTGGGACCTGGTGCGCAAACCGATCTGGGTGTTGAGCATCGGCACCGTGATCGTCGGGTTGTCGCTCCAGGTGGTGGCGCTGGCGTTCGGCCCCTTGGTGCTGGTGCAGCCGCTGCTGGTGACCTCGGTGCTGTTCGGCGCGGCGTTCGCGGCGTGGCTGGCGGGCAGGCGGATGGACCTCGTCCTCGCGCTGGGCGCGTTGTTGTGCGCGGGCGGTCTCGCGGCGTTCCTCCTCCTCGCGCGACCATCGGGCCACGGCAGCGAGTTCACCGGAGCGCCCGTCCTCCCGCTGTCGCTGGCGATGGGGCTGCTGGTGATCGCGTCGCTGCTGGCGGCGCGGTGGCTTCCCGGCGAGTTCGGCGTGGTGGGCCTGGCGGTGGCCACCGGGGTCTTCTACGGCGTCACGGCCGGGCTGATGCGGGTGGTGGCCGGGCAGTTCCGCACGGGCGGGTTCGTGGAGCCCTTCGGGCACTGGACGTTGTACGTGGTGTGCGTGATCGGGCCGATGGGTTTCCTGCTCAGCCAGCAGACCTTCCAGCGAGGCCGGTTGATGTCGCCGTCGCTGGCGGTGATCACCACGGTCGATCCGCTGGTGGCGGCGGCGATCGGGGTGAGCTGGCTGGGTGAGAGCATCGAATCCTCCCCCGCCATCCTGGCCGGCGAAGCGGTCGCGGGGGCGCTCATGATCGGCGGCATCGCCGTGCTGGCCCGGCGCAGCGAGCAGATCGGCCGCGAGCTGGCCGCCCGGGAGGACAGCGAGTCGTGGGGATGAACTCGGCCCTGGTCACCGGCGCGTCCTCGGGGATCGGCGCGGCCACCGCGCTCCGGCTCGCCGCCGACGGCTGGCGGGTCGTGCTGACCGGACGTGACCGGACGCGCCTGGAGGCGCTGGTCGAGCGCACCGGAGGCGAGTCCGTCGCCGCGGACCTGACCACCGATGACGGGCTGCGGCAGGTGGCGGACGCGGCGCGCGGGGTCGATCTGCTGGTGCACAGCGCGGGCATCGGCTGGGCGGGAACGTTCGCCGACATGCCGCCGCAGCGCATCGACGAGCTCGTCGAGCTGAACCTGACCGTTCCGATGCGGCTGACGCGCGCGGTCCTGCCGCCGCGAGTGGCGTTCGTGGCCTCGGTGGCCGTGGTGGGCGTGCGCGATGAGGACGTCTACTCTGCCACGAAGGCGGGGCTGCGGGCGTTCGCCGCGAGCCTGCGCTACCGGGGAATCACCACGACGACGGTGTTCCCCGGCGCGGTGCGCACGCCGTTCTTCCACGGCCGCGACTACCGGCGCCGGTTCCCGCGCATGGTCGAGCCGCAGCGGGTCGCCGACGCCCTGGTGGACGCGGTGCTGCGCGGCCGCGCGGAGGTCTTCGTCCCCGGCTGGCTGACCGCGGCCGACCGCATCCACGGCGCGCTCCCCGGCGTCTTCCACCACCTCGCCCGCAGGTTCGGCTGACCTCCGCTCAGGACGACTGCGGGCGGTTCTGGTCCGGCCACGATCGATGACCGTTGTGCCCGGCACGACCGCCGCCGGTCTACCCGCGCACTGCTCGGACGGATTCCCGGAGCGAGCCGAGGGTGGCCAGGACCGAGGTGGGTTCGTAGCCGCAGTGGGCCATGCAGTTCGCGCAGCGCGGGTCGTTGCCGCGCCCGTAGGCCTCCCAGTCGGTGTCCTCCAGCAGCTCCCGGTAACTGCCGGCGTAGCCGTCGCTCATCAGGTAGCAGGGCCGCTGCCAGCCGTAGAGCGAGTAGGACGGGATGGCCCACGCCGTGCAGCCGAAGTCGATCTTGCCTTCGAGGAAGTCCAGGAACAGCGGCGAGTGGTTGAAGCGCCACCTCTTCCGCCGCCCCTCGGCGAAGACCTTCTTGAACAGCTCGCGGGTCTCGGTCACGCCGAGGAAGTGCTCCTGGTCGGGCGCCTTGTCGTAGGCGTAGGCCGGCGAGAGCATCATCTGGTCGACCTTGAGGTCGTTGTTGAGGTAGTCGAGCACCTCGATCACCGACTGCGGCGTGTCGGTGGTGAAGAAGGTCGAGTTCGTGGTCACCCGGAATCCGCGCCGCTGGGCGTCTCGGACGTTGTCCACGGCCTGGGCGAACACGCCCTGCTTGCACACCGAGGCGTCGTGGCGCTCCTCCATCCCGTCGATGTGCACGGCGAACGAGAAGTACGGCGAGGGCTCGAACGCGTCGATCTTGCGCGGCATGAGCAGCGCGTTGGTGCACAGGTAGACGAACTTCTTGCGCTTGACCAGCTCCTTGACCAGCACGTCGATCTCGGGGTGCATCAGCGGTTCACCCCCGGCGATGGACACCACCGGGGCACCGCACTCCTCGACCGCGGCCAGCGCCTGCTCGACCGGCATCCGCTGCTTGAGCACGCTCGCCGGGTGCTGGATCTTCCCGCACCCCGCGCAGGCCAGGTTGCAGGCGAACAGCGGCTCCAGTTCGAGGGTGAGCGCGAACTTCTCGCGCCGGGCCAGCTTCTGCTTCATCAGGTACGCACCGACGCGAACCGCCTGGCGCACGGGAATGCCCATGGTTACAACGCCTCCTCACAGGTCGTGCGAAGTTCCGGTGGGATGTGGCGGCCCCAGCGCCGCAGGCAGGAACCCACGGCGTGCAGCCGCGCCAGCCCGGACATCGCCCGGTGGACGGTTCCGGGCCGCAGCAGGGGTTGCTGCGCGGTGTCGACCACGACGCGCACGACCGCCAGCGGTCGATGCCCCGCGGCCTGGGCCAGCACCGCCGATTCCATGTCCACCGCGAGCGCACCCGTGGCGGCGAGATCGGCCCGGCGCTGACCGCGGACCAGCGCGTCGGCGGTCACGACGGGCCCGCAGCGCACCGGGAACCCGCTGCGCGTGAGCTCAGCTGCCAGCGAATGAGCCGTGTCGCAGCGCAGCACCTCGCGGTGGCCGCGCAGTTCGTCGGCGACGATCACGTCCCCGCTGCGCACCTCCGGTGACAGCCCGCCCGCCAGGCCGGCGATCACCAGCACGTCGAAGTCGGCGGCCAGCAGCCGGACCGCGCTGCTCGCGCTGCGTCGCGGCCCGTACCCGGTGCGGCGCACCGTCACCGAATCGGCTCCGAGCCCGGCGGTGCGCAGGGCTTCCTGGCCGTGCGCGACCCCGCCGAGGGCCGAGCGCAGCGCGCTGGCCTCCAGTCGCATCGGCGCGCAGATCAGCATCCTCGTCGACATGTCACTCCCCGTCCCGCAGGTAGCGCCCGAGCGCGGTCAGCGGGAAGATCACCCGGTACAGGTGGTAGTTGATGTAGAAGTCCCCGGGGAACCCGGTCCCGGTGAACTGGGGTTCGTCCCAACCGCCGTCGGCGCGCTGGCTTCGGGCCAGGTAGCCGATCCCGCGGCGCACCGCGTCGGTGTCGTGCCTGCCCACGGCCAGCAGCGCCATCAGCGCCCAGCCCGTCTGGGAGGGCGTGGAGGTGCCCCTTCCGATCCACTGAGGATCGTCGTAGGAGCGCAGGTCCTCGCCCCAGCCACCGTCATCGTTCTGGTGGTTCTCCAGCCAGCGCACGGCGTCCCGCAACGCGCGGTGCTGGCGGTCCACTCCGGCCGCGACCAGCGCGGGCACGACGGCACCGGTGCCGTAGACGTGGTTGGCGCCCCACCGCCCGAACCACGACCCGTCGCGCTCCTGGTTGGACAGCAGCCACTTCACCCCGCCGCGCAGCACCTCGTCCTGCTCGCCGAGGACGGCCAGCGCCTCCACCACGTGGGCGGTGACGTCGGCCGACGGCGGGTCGATGACCTCGCCGAAGTCGCAGAACGGCAGCTTGCGCACCAGCTGCCGGGTGTTGTCGGCGTCGAAGGCGCCCCAGCCGCCGTCCTTGGACCGCATCCCGCGCAACCAGCGGACACCGCGCGCGAGCGCACCGCGCACGGCGTCGGAGTCGGGGTGCTCGACGCGGTTGAGAGCGAGCAGCACCTCGGCGGTGTCGTCGATGTCGGGGTAGCCGTCGTTGTCGAACTCGAACGCCCACCCGCCCCCGGCGGGCAGCTCGGGGCGCTTGACCGACCAGTCGCCCTTGACCCGGATCTCCTCGGCCAGCAGGTAGTCCACCGCCCGCCGCAGCGACGGGTCGTCGGCGGGGACACCGGCGTCGCGCAGCGCCTGCACGCCCAGAATCGTGTCCCACACCGGCGACTGGCACGCCTCCAGTCTGCGCACTGTGCCCTCGGGCGTCTGCTCGCGGATCAGGAACCGCTCCAGGCCACCGAGCCCCTTGGCGATCACCGGGTGGTCCATCGGGTAGCCGAGCAGGTGCAGCGCGAGGATCGAGTACACCCACGGAGGCTGGATGCCGCCCCACGAGCCGTCGGCCTCCTGCCGCGCCACGATCCACTCGGCCGCGCGCCGCATCGCGTGCGTGCGCAGCGACTTCACCGGCCGGCGGTGGTAGCGGTGCAGAACCCGGTCGAGGGCGTGGAAGCCGTAGCCCCAGGACCACTCGCGCTTCGGTGGCTCCGCGGGCCGCCCGGTGCGCAGCTCCCGCAGGGTGATGCCCAGGTCGCGGCGCGGGCGCAGGGTGCACACCACGGTCAGCGGGACCACGGTCTGACGGGCCCAGCACGCCCAGTCGGAGACGTTGAGCGGGCACCACTCGGGCAGCAGCACCACTTCCGGTGGCATGGCCGGCAGGTCGTCCCAGGACCACTCGCCGAACAGCGCCAGCCAGATCCGGGTGAACACCCGGGTGCCCTCCAGGCCACCGCCGGCCAGGATCCAGTCCCGGGCGGCGCGCATGTGCGGGGCGTCGACGTCGTCACCGGCGAGCTTGAGGGCCGCGTACGCCTCGACCGTGGTGGACAGATCGCCGGGGCCGCCGTGGAAGTTCGCCCAGGTGCCGTCCTCGCGCTGCTGGGAGCGGATCCAGCGGGCGGTCTGCGCGGTTTCCGCGGAGGTGCGGATGCCGAGGAACTGCCGCAGCAGCAGGTCCTCGACGTCCATGGTCACGTTGGTCTCCAGCTCGCCCTTCCACCAGCCCTCCGGGCTCTGCAGCGACAGCAGGTGGTCGCGGGCCGCCAGCGCCGCCGTCCGGGCGTCGGCTCGCGCCGCTCCCTGGCTCGGGATCTCGGCGGCGGTGGTGGCCGATCGCGCGGGCTGTTGCAGCTGTTCGGTCAAAGCTTCCTCCGTACGATGAATTCGGCGAGCTCTCCCAGTGCCGCGGTGTCGCCCAGCGATCCGACGTCCAGCTGCGCCTCCGCGAGTTCGAGCCGGCGGCGGCACTCCCGCCGCGTCCAGTCCTCGGATCCGGCGCGACGCACCATCTCGGCGGCTTCGCACAACTGCGCCTCGGTGAGCTGTTCGGGCTGCTCGTAGAGCTCCCACAACCGCTCCCCCGCTGCTGTTCCGGAGGTCAGGGCGTGCACCACCGGGACCGATTTCTTGCGGGTGCGCAGGTCCGACAACACCGGTTTGCCGGTGACCTCCGGGTCTCCCCACAGGCCCAGCAGGTCGTCGATCAGCTGGAACGCCATCCCCAGCTCGGTGCCGTAGGCGTGCAGCGCGCGGACGCTCTCGCGCGGGGCTCCGGCGCTCAGCGGCCCGATGGAGCAGGCGCAGGCCAGCAGCGCGGCAGTCTTGTCGTGCGCCATGCCCAGGCATTCGGTGAGGTCGACGTCCTGGCGGCGTTCGAAGCCGAGGTCGGCGGTCTGCCCGGCGATGAGCACCCGCGTGGTGGTCAGCAACGACCGCACCGCCACGGCCGCGTTGGGGGCGTCGGATTCCAGCAGGACCTCCGGTGCCACGGCCAGCAGCGCGTCACCGGTCAGGATCGCCGCTGAGGATCCGAAGACCGTCCAGGCGGTGGGCCGGTGCCTGCGGGAGGTGTCGCCGTCCATCACGTCGTCGTGCAGCAGCGAGAAGTTGTGCACCAGCTCCACCGCTGCCGCCGCGGGGACGCCGCGTTCTGCTGTGCCGCAGGCGGTTTCGGTCGCGGCGAGGACCATCGCGGGACGCAGCGCCTTGCCGCCCGCGTCGGTGGGCGCGCCGTCGACGCCGATCCAGCCGAAGTGGTACTCACCGACCCTCCGGCTGTCGGCGTCCAGCCGCGCCACCGCCGAGCGCAGCGTCGGTTCCACCAGCTCCCGCGCTGTGCGCAGGGCCGGAGGCAGCAGTGTCGTCATGCCGTCACCTCCACGCTCGTCCGGGATCGCAGTTCGGCGTCGACCACTTCGGCGGCGCGGACGCCGCTGCGGACCGCGCCTTCGGTGGTGTCCGGCCAGCCGGTGGCCGTCCACGCACCGGCGAGCACCAGGCCGGGCACGCCGGTGACCGCCGGAGGACGCAGCGCCGCGCTGCCGGGGGCCTGCCGGAAGGTGGCGTGGGGTTCGCGGGTGACGAAGAAGTCCAGCAGCTCCGCCTTCCCGACCGCGGGGAACAGCTCCCGCAGCGCCGGGAGGAAGATCTCGCGCAGCTCCTCGGTCCGCATCCCGATCTCCTGCTGCGCGGCCGACTGCGACAGCGCCAGGTACTGGCCTCGGCGGGCACCGGAGATGCGGGTGCGGTCGAAGACCCACTGCACGGGCGAGTCGAGCACGGCCGTCATCTCGTGATCGGTGACCGCCCGGTCGAAGTGGACGTGCACGTTGACGATCGGCGAGGACGACAACCGGGCCCACTCGGCGGAGCCGCGCACGGGCAGCTCGCCGACGAGAGCTGCCGCCGCCGGGTGCGGGGTGGCCACCACGACGGAGTCGGCGTCGAGCGCGCTCGCGCCGTCCTGCGCCTCGACCGCGACGTGAAAGCCCTTCGGCCCGCGGCGGATCGCTCGCGCCTTGCACCGGAGCCGGACGTCGACGCCCGCGGCGAGCAGCGTGCGTCGCCCCGCCTCGCCGTGCAGTTCGGAGAGCGGTCGCTGCGGGACCCCGATGTCGCAGGCCTCGGCGTTGTCGAGCAGGCCGGTGCGGAACACCTTGGCGGCCAGTGCCATCGAGGCGTCGTCGGGTTCGGCGTTGAGCGCGGCCACGGCCAGCAGACCCCACAGCGCGTCGACCGCGCGCGGCGTCTCGCCCTGATCGCGCAACCACTGGCCGAGGCTCTGCTCGTCGATCGCCGGGTCCGCCGGGTCGATGCCGCGCAGCGCGAGCGCGGTGCGCGCTGCCCGGACCCGCTGCGCCCAGTTCAACCACCGGTAGCTCAGCAGCGCCGGCGCCAGGTGCGCGGGCGCGCGCAGGTTCCAGCGGGTCAGCGACGCCGGCGCCTCACCCGGGCTGAGCACCGGGACGCGGAACCGCTCCTGCATCCGGATCCCGTCTGCCGCGCCGAACCTGCGCAGCAGGTCGAGGTAGGCGGTGTAGCAGCGCAGCAGCACGTGCTGGCCGGTGTCGACGAGCAGGTCTCCGCGCGCGAACGAGTAGGTCGCACCGCCGAGCCGGGGTCTGGCCTCCAACAGCCGCACGGAGCACCCGCGCTCCCGGCAGTCCAGGGCGGCGGCCATGCCGGCGAGCCCACCGCCGATGACCACCACGGTCCCGCGGTTCACGGCGTCATCCCGGCCAGCGAGCGGGCCGCGACTCCGGCCTTGCGCCACCCCGACAGCGATGTCCGCTGGTGCAGGGCGGCGTTGGGGTTGGTGGCGATGCGCACCAGCAGCTGGTGGTAGATGCCGGCCATCGAGGCGCAGCAGGCGCGCGAGCGGCGGTCGAGCATCGGCAGCAGCCGGAAGCCCTCGGTGTACCAGCGGTCGGCGCGCACGGCCTGGAACCGCATCAGCCTGTTCCACCGCGCGCTGTCCTCGACGAACCCGCCACCGGGTTCCAGATGCACGCCGAAGTGCGCGAGGTCGGAGGCGGGCAGGTACACCCGCCCGTTGATCTGGTCCTCGCGGACGTCGCGCAGGATGTTGGTCAGCTGCAACGCCACGCCGAGCGCATCGGCCCGCGCGGTGGCGACGCGCGGGTCGTCGGTGCCGAACACGCCCAGCGACAGCCGTCCGATCGAACCGGCCACGCAGCGGCAGTAGTGCAGCAGCTCGCCGAAGGTCGTGTAGCTGGTGCCGCGCACGTCGGCCTCGCAGCCATCGATGAGTTCGTCGAACGCCTCCAGCGGCAGCGGCATGCGGGTCGCGGCGTCGGCGAGCGCGACCAGCACCGGATCGGTCGAATCGGTCGAGGCCTGGTGCACCGCCTCGCGGCAGGCCTTGAGCTCGCGCAGCTTCTCCTCGCGCGGCAGGTCGCCGTCGCCGACGTCGTCCACGCGGCGGGCGAAGGCGTAGACCGCCGAGAGCGCGCCGCGCTTGGGACCTGGCAGCAGCCGGATGCCGTAGGAGAAGTTGCGGGCCTGCTCGCGGGTGATCCGCTCGCACTCCTGGTAGGCGTCCCGGAACCGGGTCGGTGAGGTCACCGGGTCCCTCCCCTCACGTGCAGGCGCGCCCATTCGATGAAGGTGCGCGATGTGCTCGGGCTGACCTGCGCGGCCAGCGGGTCGTGTCCGGCCGCGCGGAACGCGGCGACGGTGGCCAGCCCGCCCGCGACGTAGCCGGCGACGGCCACCCGGGCGGTGCCCGACAGGGCGCCGACCAGGACGCTGCCGTCGCGCAGCATCCGGCGCGCCCGGTCGACCTCGAAGCGCACCAGACCGCGCAACGCCGTGGAGGCGCGCGGCGCGGTGAGGTCCTGCTCGTCGCAGCCGTAGCGCTTGAGGTCCTCGGTGGGCACGTAGACGCGACCGGCCCGGTGGTCCTCGGCGAGGTCCTGCAGGTGCTCCAGGATCTGCAGCGCGGTGCAGATCCGGTCGGACAGGGCGATCAACCCCTCCTCGGCTCGACCGAAGACGTGCAGCACCGATTCCCCCACCGGGTTGGCCGACAGCGCGCAGTAGTCCAGCAGCCCGGCGAAGTCGTCGTAGTGCTTGACGTGCTGGTCCCACCGGTTGGCCTCGATCAGCTTGACCAGCGTGGACATCGGGATGTCGCATTCGGTGACCGTGGGCGCCAGCGCCTGCATGATGGGGATGCGCGCGGTGCCCTGGTAGGCGCGTTGGAGGTCGTGTTCGAGGAAGTCCAGCAGCGCGTCGCGGTTGCCGGGCGCCTCGTCGCCGGCGTAGTCGACGAGCCGGAAGTAGCCGTAGAGGGCGTGCAGGTGCCTGCGGACACCGCCGGGCAGGACGCGGGAAGCCACCGGGAAGTTCTCCGAACGCATTCTCGCCAGCACGGCGGCGCTGCGCGGCAGCTCCCCCGGACGCGCCGACCGCTGCGGGTGTTCGGGATCCCCTCCGGACAGCGTCTCGTCCGGCAACGACAAGACCATCGGTCCTCCTCCTATCCACCGGCCAGGAGGCGCAACCGGCATCGTATGAGCGCCCTCGCGGCACCGCAGGGCGAACGAAGAACCACATGAATCACGGTGATTCGCGCCGGTGTTCGACCACGCACCTTCTCCCCGTTCCATATTGGACACCGGATGCGCGCGTCCCGCGCAGACCCGCCAGGAGGTGGCCGGATCGAGTGGCCCACCCTGACCACATTGGACTAGTCGACTACCGACTGCGACTGCGGGCGGGCGCGAGGAACGACCGCGGGTCACCGGGTCGGCGCAGCGAGGCCGAAGCGGATCCGCGGAGGAGGGTGTGGACAGAACGCGCCCGGCGGAGATCACCGCCGGGCACGCGTCACGAGGAGGTCAGCCGTCGAGCTGGTCGATGGTGGCGATCGACGGCGATTCGGTGCGCTGCAGCTCCGTGGCCACGCGCTCGGCGTCGCGCAGCACGCGCACGGCGTTGTGCCAGGTCAGCTTGCCCAGGTCGGCGTGCGACCAGCCGCGGCGGAGCAGCTCGGCGATGAGGTTCGGGTAGCCGGAGACGTCGTCGAGGTCCTGCGGCAGGAAGATCGTGCCGTCGTAGTCGCCACCGACGCCGATGTGGTCGATGCCGGCGACCTCGCGCATGTGGTCGAGGTGGTCGGCGACGGTCGCCGAGGTGGCCACCGGCTGCGGGTTGGCCTCCTCGAACTTGCGCAGCACCTCCTTGGCCTCCGGCGTGCCCGACAGGTCGCTGAGCCCGTGGGCGACCAGCTCTCGCTGCGCGGCGGCGGTCCACTCCACCGACTCCTGCAGCACGAACTTGGTCACGAACGTCGCCATCGCCACGCCCCCGTTGCCGGGCAGCTGGGCGAGCACGTCGTCGGGGATGTTGCGCGGGTGCGAGCAGACCGCGCGCGAGGAGGAGTGCGAGAACACCACCGGGGCGCGGCTGGCGCGCAGCGCGTCGCGCATGGTGTCGGCGGCGACGTGCGAGAGGTCGACGAGCATGCCCATCCGGTTCATCTCGCGCACGACCTCGACGCCGAAGGCGGTGAGACCGTCGTGGGCGGGCTGATCGGTGGCGGCGTCGGCCCAGGGGGTGTTGTCGTTGTGCGTCAGCGTCAGGTACCGCACGCCCAGGTCGTAGAAGGCGCGCAGGGTGGCCAGCGAGCAGTTGATCGAGTGGCCGCCTTCGGCGCCCATCAGCGAAGCGATCTTGCCGTCGGCGCGGGCGGCCTCGATCTCGTCGGCGGTGCGGACCAGGCGCAGCCGGTCCGGGTAGCGGGCGGCGAGGGCGTTGACGCAGTCGATCTGCTCCAGCGTGGCGCTGACCGCGTCGTCGCCCTGCAGCTCGGTGGGCACGTAGACCGACCAGAACTGCCCGCCGACTCCCCCGGCGTCCAGGCGCGCGAGGTCGGTGTGCAGGCGACCGGTCTGGTCGGTGGCGATGTCGCGCTGGTCGAGGTCGTAGCGGACCTGCTCGCGCAGTGCCCAGGGCAGGTCGTTGTGACCGTCGAGCACCGGCGTGGCCTTGAGCAGCTCCCGCGCCTCGGCCACCACGTCCGCGTCGCTCATCGCGCCTCCCCAATTCACCCGGTCGGTTGTTCTTGGTGAGCATATCCGCTCGAGATCACCCGACCAGGGCCGTGTGGCACGCCGTAGATCGAATCGACGAATCGGACGTTCGGCCGCACCATCGTGCTATGGAGCGAATTCCCAGGCAGCAGGACACCAGCAACCTGCCCGCGGTGCTGGCCGAGTACGGGCACCTCGCCGCGCAACTGCCCGGCGCCTCGACGCAGCAGGCCGAGCGGTTGCGCACCCGGCTGGCCGAGCTGGACGAGCAGATCGACGACTACGTCGCCCGCCTGACCGAGTACCACTCCATTGTGGACAGTTGACGGACTCAGCGGTCGCGGCGCCGAGCACCTGAGACTTCGCGCAACGTTCCGTCCTGCCCTGGCTCCAACGCTCCGGTGATCAGTCCGACGACCTGGCTCATGTCGTGCGCGCGGGGAGACGACGCCGACGCGCCTGCCGAGCCGGTGCACGTGGATCCGATCGGCGATGTCGAACACGTGCGGCATGGTGTGGCTGATCAGCACGACCGGCAGCCCTCGCGCGCGGATCCGGTCGATGAGTTCGAGGGCCTCGCCCGCCTCGGCCACGCCCAGCGCGGCGGTGGGCTCGTCCATGATGACGGCCTTGCTGCCGAACGCCGCCGCGCGGGCGACCGCGACGCCCTGGCGCTGACCGCCGAAGAGCGCCTCCACCGGCTGGGTGATCGACTTGACCGCGATCCCCAGCTCGTCGAGCACCCGCTGCGCCTCGGCCCGCATCGCCGCCCGATCGAGATTGCGCAGCACGCTCCCCAGCAGGCCCGATCACCAGGCCGATCAGCGCCGTGCTGCTGGCCGTCGCGGTGTTCTCGCTGAACCACTGACACGTTCCTCAACCCGGGCACCTGATTGATTTCATCCAGCACTGAAGTTATCGATGCTGCTGACGGTTGAGTACGCTCGGCGACGTAGCCGGTGTGTCGGCACTGGGAGGACGCCGGAGCGCGGGCCGGTCGGTGAGACTGGTCGTCATGAGCGTGTTGCGCCCTCGCATCGGTGACGTGGTCCTGGCGCTGCTGGTGACCGCGGTCGGGGTCGTCGGGACCGTCGCCGCCCACCGGTGGGCCGGGCACGGGATGCGCGGCCTGGACGGGCTCGCCATCGCCTTCGTCGTGGCCGCGGGGCTGACCTTGGCGTGGCGACGCCGGATGCCGCTGGTGGTGCTCGGGGTCGTGTCCGTCGCGGTGTTCGGGTACCTCGTCGCCGGGTTCCGGTACGGGCCGATCCTGCTGGCGCTGCTGGTCGCGGTGTACTCGGTCGCGCGTCACCGACCACCGCGCACGGCGGGCATCGCCGCCGGCGTCGCTCTTCTGCTGCTGTGGGCGCACACCTTCCTCACCGGCCCCGGCTGGGCGGGCATCATCCCGGCTGCGGCGTGGGTGCTGGTGCCCTTCGCCGCGGGCCTGGTGGCGCGGACCCAGTCGGAGGCCGCGGCCCGGCAGCGGTCCGAGGCGCTGCGGCGGCGGGTCGACGACGAGCGGCTGCGCATCGCCCAGGAGGTGCACGACGTGGTCGGCCACGGGCTGGCCGCGATCAAGATGCAGGCCGACGTGGCGTTGCACGTGCTGCCGAAGAAGCCCGACCAGGCCGAGATCGCCCTCACCGCGATCAGCCGCACCAGCAGCGACGCCCTCGACGAGCTCCGCGCGACGCTGGCCGTGGTCCGAGCCGGAACCGGCCAGGGTCCCGAACCCGGCCTGAGCCGCGCGCACGACCTCGTCAACCGCACCCGCGACGCCGGGGTGGACGTCTCGCTGCGCGTGCGCGGCGACAGGCCGGAGCTGCCGAAGTCCGTCGACCTCACCGGATACCGGATACTGCAGGAGTCCCTGACCAACGTGCTGCGCCACAGCCGGGAGCAGCGCGCGGAGGTCACCGTCGACTACTCGCCGGAGGAGGTCACCATCGAGGTCACCAACCCCTCCCCCGCGACCACCGGCGGCGACGGCCTCGGCATCCCGGGGATGCGCCGCCGCGTGGAGGCGCTCGGGGGCGAGTTCAGCGCCGGGGCCTCCGGCGGCCGATTCCGGGTGCACGCCCGGCTGCCGATCGGAGCGCAGCAGTGATCACCGTGCTCATCGTCGACGACCAGGACCTGGTGCGCATCGGGCTGCGGACGCTCATCGAATCCGAGGACGACCTCGACTGCGCCGGTGAAGCCGCCGACGGGCTCGACGCCGTCCGCAAGGTGCGCGAGCACCACCCCGACGTGGTGCTCATGGACATCCGGATGTCCGGTGTGGACGGTCTGGAGGCGACCCGGCGCATCACCGCGGACGCGGATCTGGCCGGCACCAAGGTGATCGTGCTGACCACCTTCGAGATCGACGAGTACGTCTTCAGCGCGCTGCGCGCCGGTGCCAGCGGATTCCTGCTCAAGGACACCACCCCGGTGGAGCTGCTGCGCGCGATCCGCCTGGTCGCGGGTGGCGAGGCGCTGCTCGCGCCGTCGGCGACGCGGAAGCTGGTGCGCGAGTTCGTCCAGCTGGCGCCGCGCTCCCGCGATCCGCACCCGCAGCTGCACACGCTCACCGACCGAGAGCGCGAAGTCCTGGCCCTGGTGGCCGAGGGGCTGAGCAACGAGGAGATCGCCGGACGCCTGGTGGTCAGCCCGGCCACGGCGCGCACGCACGTCAGCCGCGCGATGGTCAAGCTCGGTGCGCGCGACCGCGCCCAGCTGGTGGTGTTCGCCTACCAGTCCGGCGTCGTCGACTGACTCACTTGCTGATCGGCGCGAAGTCCGACCAGGACGTGTGGGCGAGCATCTTGTTCGCGTCCCACAGCTCGACCGAAACCCGCACCGAGCCCTCCGGCCTGAGCTGGAGCTTGCACTCGACGTACTCGCCCTCGCTGCTGGTGTCCCGGCACTCCGCGGTGTGGTGGTAGTCGGTCTGCGAGCGGATCTTGACCCAGTACCCGTCCTTGTAGGTGTCCTTGATCCCGATGTGGTCGCGGTCGGCGTTGAAGCAACCGTTCCCGCGATCCTTGCCCTCGTAGGTGATGGTCTTGCAGGTCTTCGCCGCGTACGGCCGCCGCGAGGTCGTCGGCCTCGCGGTGCTGCTGGGCGGCTTGGACGCCTCCGAGGACGGGGCGCTGGTCGGCGCCGCCGAGACGCTCGTGACCGGTTGGCTCACCGGGGCGCTCGTCGGCGCGGGCGGTGTGGAGACCGGGATCGGCATCGCCTGGCCGTCGGTGGGCTCGGGTTGCAGCGTCATGACCGCGGCGGCGACACCGGCCACCGCCGCGACCGCGCCGACGCCGGCCAGCGCGATCGGCCACCGCGACTTGCGCCGCTCGGGCTCGACCCCGGACGCGGCGGCCCCGAGCGGCGAGGTGCTGCGCAGCGCCCGCCGCGCCGCTGCGGCGAGCTCACCCGCGCTGGCGTAGCGGTCGGCGGCGTTCTTGGCCATGCCGGTGGCCACCACGCGGTCGAACTCCGGCGACACGCCGGGCATCACGGCCGAGGGCTTCGGGGGTTCGCGGTTGAGGTGGGCGTAGATCAGCGCTTCGGTGCTGGTCACGCCGTAGGGCTTGGCGCCGGTGAGGCACTGGAAGAGCACGCAGGCCAGCGAGTACACGTCCACGCGGTGGTCGGACGGGGCGTCGCCGAAGCGCTCCGGCGCCATGTAGGCCAGCGTGCCCATGGTGACGCTGCCGGAGGTGCGGCTCGTGGCGTCCTGGATGGAGGCCGCGATGCCGAAGTCCACGAGGTAGGCGAAGCCGCCCGCGCCGAGCAGCACGTTGGACGGCTTGACGTCCCGGTGCACCACGCGCGCGGCGTGCGCGGCGTCGAGCGCCTGCGCGACCTGCTCGATCACGTGCACCACGTCCTGCGGGTGCATCGGACCGCGAGCGGTGAGCCGCGCGCCGAGGTCTTCGCCCTCGACCAGGCGCATGTCCAGGTAGAGGCGGCCGTCGATCTCGCCGTAGCCGTGGATCGGGATGACGTGGGGCTCGTTGAGGCGCCCGGCGGCGTGCGCCTCGCGCTTGAAGCGCTCGCGGAACTCCTGGTCAGCCGCCAGGTGCGGGGCGAGCAGCTTGAGCGCGACGATGCGGTCGTGGCGGGTGTCGTAGGCGCGCAGGATCTCGCCCATCCCCCCGCGGGCGATGACGCCCTCCACCCGGTACGGGCCGAACTGCGACTGCACGGCTGCTGCTCCTCGTCCGACGTTGCGGCCATCCTATTGGGTGACGCAGAGCGCACAGCACGGCCCACTGCCCGCTCCGCCGAACGGCCGCTGCGCTCGGTGAAGTTTCCGCTACGAAGCGCCGGCCCCGGCTGCGCCGACCAACGCGCGCCTGCTACCAAAGGCGAGGAAAGATCATGTTCCGCCACCGGCTTCGGGAAAGGACCGGTCCCACAGATGTCGACGACCGACGACGGCACGGACGCACGCAAGATCGATCGCGGGGAGAACACCGGTGGATGCCCGGTGAGCCGGGATTCCGACGGCGTGTGGCGAGTTCGCGGTCACGCCGCCGCCCGCGCGGCCCTGCGCAGCACCGACACGGTCCAGGCCGGTCTCGGCGTGGAGACCGTGGAGAAGATGCCCGCCAAGATCCGCCGCCCGGTCCTCTACCGGGACGGCCCGGAGCACCGCGAGCACCGCCGCCAGACGGCGAAGTACTTCACTCCCCGCAAGGTCGACGAGTCCTACCGGGGGATCATGGAGCGGGTCAGCGACGAGCAGCTGGCCAAGCTCACCACCCACGGGACCGCGGTGCTCTCGGAGCTGAGCTTCGAGCTGGCGATCGGCGTGGCGTGCGCGGTGATCGGGCTGACCGAGAGCCGTCCGGGACTGGCGGGACGCCTGGAGCGATTCTTCCCGGAGGAGTTCGGCGAACCGGGTTTCACCAGCCTGCACGGTTTGTACTGGGTGTGGCGGCAGGCGGTGAACTGGGGCGGCATCTACTTCGCCGACGTGCTGCCCGCGGTGCGGGCCCGGCGCAAGCAGCCGCAGGACGACCTCATCTCGCACCTGCTGGCCGACGGTTGCTCCTCGGCGGAGATCCTCGGCGAGTGCATCACGGTCGCGGCGGCGGGCATGGTCACGACCCGCGAGTTCGTGAACCTGGCGGCCTGGCACCTGTTCACCGATGACGCCCTGCGCGAGCGCTACGTCAACGCCGAGGAGTCCGAGCGGCTGGCGATCCTGCACGAGTTCCTGCGCTTGGAGCCGGTCGTCGCGCACCTGATGCGCCGCACCACCGCCCCGGTGGAGCTGCCCGGCGAAGACGGCCGGACGCACACCGTTCCGGCCGGCGAGGTCATCGACATCGACGTGACCAGCACCAACGCCGACGAGGCCGCGTTCGGCGAGAAGCCGCTGCAGGTGTGCCCGCACCGCGAGCTCACCGACGCGACGGCGCCGGGGCTGTCGTTCAGCGACGGTCCGCACCGCTGCCCGGGCAACACCATCGCCATCCAGGAGACCGACGTGTTCCTGACCCGGCTGTTCGCCCTGCCCGGTGTGCGCTTGCAGACCCCGCCGAGGGTGTCGTTCAACGACGCCATCGGCGGCTACGAGCTCCGCGGCATGGTCGTGGCCGTCGGCGAGTGACGCTGCGGTGGGGGAAGTTCCCGCCGGCGCTTCCCCCACCCCGCGTCAGGCTCCCTGCCAGGTGAAGGTCGTGACGGCACCTGCCGGGAGGGTGTGCTCGAAGCTCTGACCGCCGCTGCGGACCTGGAAGGTCTGCTCGGAGTCCGAGGCGTTCAGCGCCAGCAGGGCGAGGGTGCCGTCGGCGTTGCGGAAGGCCACGGACTCGATGCGGTTGGGGTTGCTGGTCGATTCGACTCGCTGCGCACCGGGTTTCACGAACTTCGCGACGTGGCCGAGGACGTAGTACTCCTCGTTGTAGGTGACCTGCCCGTCGTCGGTGTTGACGGTGACCACGCCGCGGCAGTCGGAGCAGCCGCCGTTGGTCGGGCCGTGGTTCTGGTCCAGCGCGATGTTCCACAGCGCGACGCCCTTGGCCCAGTTCCGGGTTCCGCCGATGACGAGGTGCTGGGTCTGCCACTTGAGGTTCTGGGCGAAGTCCGGCGACCAGTCGCCACCGGAGCACTCGGTGAGCCAGATGCCCTTGTCCGGGTGCGCCTGCTGGAACTCGCTCTGCCCGGACACGTCACCTTCGTAGCAGTGGAAGGCCGCGCCCGGGACGTACTGGCCCGCTTCCGGGTCGTCGACGACGATGCCCGGGTACTCGGGGTGCGACCAGTTGTGGTCCCACGCGAGCAGCTGGGTCTTCAACCCGGATTCGGCGAACTTCGGGCCGATCTCGTCGCCGATCGCCGCGGCCTGCTGCTCCGGGGACATGTGCATCGACGGGTATCCGGCGGAACCGTCACCGGATTCGGGGTGGTAGGGCTCGTTCTGGATGCTCAGGAAGTCCAGCGGGACACCCGCGTCGGAGTAGGCCTGGGCGGTCTTGACGAGGTAGTCGGCGAACACTCCGTGGTTCTCGGTCTTGAGCTCACCGCCGTCGACGTTGTCGTTGGTCTTCATCCACGCCGGAGCGCTCCACGGCGTGCCCATCACCTTCAGGTCCGGGTTGGTCTGCTTGGCCTGCCGCAGGATCGGCAGGATGTAGGCCTCGTCGTGCCCGGTGTTGAAGTCGGAGAGGTCGCAGCAGGTGTCGTCGAAGGTGTAGTCGCCGGACTCGGCGGTGGCGAAGTCGCTGGCGCCCAACGGCTGTCGCACCAGGCTCAGCCCGATGCCGTCGACGCCGAAGAGGTTGTTCAACAGCTCGTCGCGCGCGCCCTGGTCGAGGTTGTGGGAGACAAGGGAGGCTGCGGAGTCGGTGAAGGCGGCGCCGAACCCGTCGATGGTCTGGTAGGTCGTGGCCGGGTCCACGTCGATGATGGTCTGCGCGCTGCCGCCGGACCCGAACTCCTCGTCCTCCTGGCGTTCGAGGAGCTTGCTCTTGTCGCCGGTGGTCTCCCACACCTGCACGACCGGCGCGGCACCGCCGGGCGCGGTGCCCGCCGCCGTTCCCAGCAGCAGGGTGCCGGCCAGCAGCGCGGCGCGCCTGCGCCAGGGTCGGGTTCGCTTCATCGCGAGTTCCTCTCAACCGAGGGACGGGTGAACGACGGCATTGTTCGCCGAATTATTCGTGAGCGCACATGGGAATTCCCATTTGATCCGGCGTTCCGGCGAACGTGGCACGGCCTTTCGGGGCACCGTGTCGAACTTTCGCCAACAATCACGTGATTCGCGTCCCCGGTGCTACGTTCGGCAATCGCGACAAACCCGACCACACCGCGACGTCCCAGGACTGCATCGGTTCGGAGGAGTTCGACCAGCGCGGGAATTTCGAAATATTTCGGAATTCGACCAGCAGTCCCGCGAATGCCTTTCAGCACTGTGTTTTCTCAACGCGGAGGAGATGTGTTCATGGCCTTCAGCAGACGGATGCGCGTGGCGGCGATCGGCGCCGCCCTCGCGTGCACAGCGGTGATCACCCCGACGGTGGCCGCTGCCGGCCCGACCTACCGCGACGCGTCCGCGCCGGTTCCCGACCGGGTCGAGGACCTGCTGTCGCGGATGTCGTTGCAGGACAAGATCGGTCAGATGACGCAGGCCGAGCGCGTCGCGGCGGACCCGCAGACCGCGGCCTCAGCCGCACTCGGCTCCGTGCTCAGCGGCGGTGGCTCGGCCCCCGACCCCAACACCGCCGAGTCCTGGGCGGACATGTACGACGACTACCAGCGCGCGGCGACCGCCACTCCGCTGGGCATCCCGCTGATCTACGGCGTGGACGCGGTGCACGGGCACAACAACGTGCGCGGCGCGACGATCTTCCCGCACAACATCGGCCTGGGCGCGGCCGACGACCCGAAGCTGACCGAGGACATCGGGCGCGCGACCGCCGAGGAGATCTCGGGCACCGGCATCGACTGGGACTTCGCCCCGTGCCTGTGCGTGGCCCGCAACGACCGCTGGGGACGCACCTACGAGTCCTTCGGCGAGACGCCGGAGCGGCCCACCGCCCACGCCACGGCCGTCAACGGCCTGCAGGGCGAAGCGCTCAACGCGCCCGGATCGGTGCTGGCCACGGCCAAGCACTACATCGGCGACGGCGGCACGACCGGCGGTGACGACCAGGGCAACACCGAGATCGACGAGCAGGAGCTGCGCCGCGTGCACCTGCCCCCGTTCCAGGAGGCCGTCAACCGGGACGTCGGTTCGGTGATGATCTCCTACAGCAGCTGGAACGGCCTCAAGCTGCACGCCCACTCGTACCTGGTCAACGACGTGCTCAAGGGCGAGCTGGGCTTCAAGGGCTTCGTGATCTCCGACTACGACGCGATCGACCAGATCGACGGCCAGCTGGGCTTCACCGCCGAGGAGGTCGCCACCGCGATCAACTCCGGCCTGGACATGATCATGGTGCCCAACGACTGGAAGAAGTTCACCGAGCTGCTGCGCGGCGAGGTGGAGAACGGGCACGTGCCGATGTCGCGCATCGACGACGCCAACCGGCGCATCCTCACCAAGAAGTTCGAGCTCGGTCTGTTCGAGAACCCCTACACCGACAGGCGGTTCACCGGCACGGTCGGCAGCCCGGAGCACCGCGCGCTGGCCCGCGACGCGGTCCGCAAGTCGCAGGTGCTGCTGAAGAACGACGGCGGCCTGCTGCCGCTGCCCAAGGACGGCGGGAAGCTGTTCGTGGCGGGCAAGAACGCCGACGACATCGGCAACCAGTCGGGCGGCTGGACGATCAGCTGGCAGGGCGAGAGCGGTCCGATCACCCCGGGCACGACGATCCTGCAGGGCATCAAGGACGCGGCCAAGGGCTCGCAGGTCACCTACGACCGCTACGGCACGGGCATCGACACCAGCTACAGCGCCGCCATCGCGGTCGTCGGCGAAACCCCCTACGCCGAGGGCAAGGGCGACCGCCCGTCCGGCATGGGCGTGGACCAGGAGGACCAGGAGACGCTGCAGAAGCTGGAGGACAGCGGCGTCCCGGTCATCGCGGTCACGGTCTCGGGACGTCCGCTGGACATCGGCCACGACCTGCCGAACTGGGACGCCCTGCTCGCCTCCTGGCTGCCGGGCACCGAAGGCGCAGGCGTCGCCGACGTCCTCTTCGGCGACTACAACCCCACCGGCACCCTGCCGATGACCTGGATGAACTCCGCCGACCAACAACCCATCAACGACGGGGACGGCCAAGAACCCCTGTTCCCCTACGGCTTCGGCCTGCAGTACTGACGTGATCCGGGCGCTCACCTCCTCTTCTCGGGGTGAGCGCCCGGACCGGTTCAGGAGAGGGCGGCGATCATGGCGTCGGCCATCGGTCCGCTCGAAGCCGGGTTCTGCCCGGTGAACAGGTTGCCGTCGCGCGTGGTGTGGGCCTGGTAGGCCGGTCCGCCGGAGTGCTTCGCACCCCCTTCGCGCAACCGGCTCGCCAGCAGCCACGGAGCTCCCTCGGCGGTGCCGAACAGCTCCTCCTCCTCGTCGGTGAACGCGGTCATCTCACGACCTGCGAACACCCACCGGCCGTCGGAGTCCACAGCGGACAGCAGCGCGGCGGGACCGTGGCAGACCGCGCCGATGAGCTTGCCCTCCCGGTCGGCCGCGGTCAGCAGACGACCGAGGTCGGCGTCCTGGAAGAGGTCGATGACCGGACCGTGCCCGCCCGGCAGCACGACGGCGACGTAGTCGTCGATGTCGACGTCGGCGAGCGCGAGCAGCGGACCGAACTCGCGCAGCGCCTTCTCGGCGTGCTCGACGTAGCGCCCGCAGTCCTCACCCGCCACGGCCGGGTCGGCGCTGTGGGCGTCCAGCGGCTGCAGGACGCCGCCGGGCGAGGCGAAGTCGACCTCGAAGCCGGCTCCGACGAACTTCTCGTGCGGCGCGGCGAGCTCCTCGGCCCAGTAGCCGGTGGGGTACGACGTGCCGTCGGTGCGTTCCCAGGTGTCGGCGGCGGACATGACGATCAGAATGCGGCTCACGGCGGTTCCTCGCTCTCGGAGTTCCGGACGACTCCCAGCTTGGCCGACGAAACCGCACGTCAAGGCGCCCTATCGCGCCCTGCCGGACCTCGGTCGCGGCAACCTAGGACGCCCAGGCCCAGGCAGGCGCGTGCGTTGCCGGGAACAATGACGGCGTGGCCGACCTCAACCGCGAACTCGCCGACTTCCTGCGCCGCGCCCGAGCGCAGGTCGACCCGTCCCGCGCGGGGCTGCCGCCGGGCGGACGCGTCCGCCGGGTTCCCGGACTGCGCCGTGAGGAGGTCGCCCGGCTGGCGGGCGTGTCCACCGACTACTACTCCCGCCTGGAGCAGGGCCGCCGCATCACGCCGTCGCCGTCGGTGATCGAGGCGATCGGCCGAGCCCTCGACCTCGACGCGGCCGGGCGCGCCCACCTGGACGACCTCATCGGACCGGCGACGAGCACGCGCCGTCCCGCCGCGGTCCAACGCCTCCGCCCAGGTCTGCACCAGCTCCTGGCCGTCGTCGACGAACCCGCGCTGATCCTCGGACGACGCCTCGACGTCCTCACCGCCAACCGCATGGCCAAGGCGCTGTTCACCGACTTCGACGAGATGCCCGCGACCGAGCGCAACTACGCCCGCTGGATGTTCCTCGACGAGGCGGCTCGCTCCCTCTTCGTCGACTGGGAGCTCCAGGCCCGCAACACCGTGGAGACCCTCCGCTTGGAGCTCGGCCGCGACCCCCAGGACCGCGCCACGGCTGAGCTGGTCGCCGCACTGCGCCGGCAGAGCCCGGATTTCGATCAGTGGTGGGAGCAGCACCGAGTCCACCAGCGCACCCACGGCTCGAAGCGACTCCGCCACCCGTCGTCGGAGACCTCGCGGTGGAGTTCGAAACCCTCACACCACCCGGTGATCCCGACACGACCCTGTTCCTCTACACGACGGAACCCCACTCGCCGTCCCACCGAGCCCTCAACCTCCTCGCCAGCTGGGCAACCCCAGCGGCGCTGGACCAGGACTGACGCCCAGCGAACGGGTGGCGGCGCGGGAGGAGGCGTCGCGCGAAGTGATGTTCGGTACGTCCGCGAACAGGCCGGTCAGCGTACGAAGGAGGTGAGGAGTTGCAGCCAGGCTGCGCGGAGGAGGAGGCGGGTGGGGCTTGCGTTGTCGTCGGCGGTCTGCTGCCGGCGGTTGTTGCGCACCTGGATGTCCTCTTCGAATCCGTCGGGCCGGGCGTCGTCGCACAGCGGCCCTGAACTTTCGACGCCTGGCAAGACTCCGTTGTCTCGCCAGGCCACACACCCGGCCGAAGCGCGGCGTGCGCTGGATACCTTGGCGGTTACCTCGCGTTTACGCAAGAGATCATCACCGGCGAACACGCTCAGTTGATCGAAATTGCACGTCTGACCTGGGATGATCGATGGAGAGTTGAGCCGATCGGGTGGAGCAGCGGCTTATGCTGCGAACGGCGGCTTGCGCTTCGAGGCGACCAGGAGGACGCGAATGCACTACCGGCATCTGGGCAGCAGCGGCTTGATCATCAGCGAGCTGGTGTACGGCAACTGGATCACGCACGGCTCCCAGGTCGAGGAGAACGCGGCCGTGGCCTGCGTGCGCGCCGCGCTGAACAACGGCATCACCAGCTTCGACACCGCCGACGTCTACGCAGGTGGACGCGCCGAGGAGGTCCTGGGGCGGGCGTTGCGGTCCGAGCGCCGCGAGGGCCTGGAGATCTTCACGAAGGTCTACCACCCGATGGGCGAGGGCAAGAACGACCGCGGGCTGTCGCGCAAGCACATCATGGAGTCGATCGACAACTCGCTGCGCAGGCTGCAGACCGACTACGTCGACCTCTACCAGGCGCACCGCTACGACCCGGAGACGCCGCTGGAGGAGACGATGGAGGCCTTCGCCGACGTCGTCCGCAGCGGGAAGGCGCACTACATCGGGGTTTCCGAGTGGACCGCGGAGCAGATCCGCGCGGGTCACGCGCTGGCTCGCGAGCTGCGGATCCCGCTGGTGTCCAACCAGCCGCAGTACTCGGCGCTGTGGCGGGTCATCGAGGGCGAGGTCGTCCCGGCGTCCCGCGAGCTGGGAATCGGGCAGATCGTGTTCTCCCCCATCGCCCAGGGCGTGCTGACCGGGAAGTACCGGCCCGGTGCCGAGCCACCTGCCGGTTCGCGCGCCACCGATGAGCGCGGCTCGACGTTCGTGGCCCGCTACCTGCGCGACGAGGTCCTGGACCGCGTCCAGCAGCTCAAACCGCTGGCCGAGGAGGCGGGCTTGTCGCTCGCGCAGCTCGCGGTCGCGTGGGTGCTGCAGAACGACAACGTCTCGGCCGCCATCATCGGCGCCTCCCGGCCCGAGCAGGTGTCGGAGAACGCCGTCGCCGCAGGTGTGCAGCTGGACGGGGAGCTGGTGGCGAAGATGAACGACGTCCTCGCCCCGGTCGCGGTCACCGATCCGGGCAAGACCGCCGAGAACGCCCCGAAGTCCCGCAGCTGACCCACCACGTCGCCCTTCCGGGCGTCCCGACGAGCCCGTAACCTGCGAGCGTTGGACACGACCCGGGAGGGCGACGATGCGACCGGAACGCCTGGTGGACGCGGTGCTGTTCGACACGTTCGGCACCGTCGTCGACTGGAGGAGCGGCATCTCGCAGGCGGTGGCGGAGTTCTCCGGCGCCGTCGACCCGGACGAGTTCGCGCTGGCGTGGCGCGGCCGCTACCAGCCGTCGATGGCCCCGGTTCGCAGCGGTGAGCGGGAGTTCGTCGACCTCGACGTCCTGCACCACGAGAACCTCGAAGCCACCGCCGCCGAACTCGGACTCCCCCTCGACACCGCCGATCCGTCCGATGTGGACCGGCTCAACCGCGCGTGGCACCGGCTCCCCGCCTGGCCCGACAGCGTCCCCGGGCTGACCGAGCTCAAGCGGCACTTCATCATCGGCCCGCTGTCCAACGGCCACACCGCCCTGCTGACCAACATGGCCAAGCACGCGGGCCTGCCGTGGGACGTGATCCTCGGCTCCGATCTGCTCCGCACCTACAAGCCCGACCCCCGCGCCTACCTCGGCGCGGCCGACATCCTTCGCCTCCCACCGGAACGCGTCATGCTGTGCGCGGCCCACAACACCGACCTGGAGGCAGCGCAACAGGCGGGCCTCCGGACGGCGTTCATCCCACGCCCCACCGAGTACGGCCCGGCCCAACGCCGCGATCTCCACGCCACGGGCCCGTGGGACGTCATCGCCCAGGACATCGTCGACCTCTCGGTCCAGCTACCCCAGCACGCCCCGGGCTGAGGGGCTGTCCGGTGAATGGCGGACCCGGCCGGAACCGCCGACCGATGATCCGCTGGTCCAGGGACCGGATTGCGGCAGAATCCGGTCCCTGATTTCGGCGGGAATCGGCGTCGTAGACCGCCCGGACACGCGGCGGTCGCCCAGCGTCCCGGATTTCAGTGGAGATCCGGGACCTGACTTCCACTGAAATCGGGAATCCAGGTGCGGGACGAGGCGGTGGGGCTGTTGGCCGGTTGAGGTCGGTGGTCCTGAGGCGTCGAGCATGTTCGGGGGCGGAATGGCCGATAGGCCTTGTCTTCGGGGAGCGCACTTGCACTCGACGCCACCGGCGCAGGTCGGGCGAATTGGATCGTGCGCTGGAACGACCCCTCAGCGCCGTCGCCCCCGCAGTCGAACGCCCATCGTTGCCAGCACCAACGAACCCGAAGACCAACTCGCGCCAAGAACCCGACACTCCCCCGAGCTGACCTCTCAGAGCAGGCCGAGCAAGGCGTGGAGGGCTGGGTTGTCGTTGGCGTGGCGCCAGAGGAGGTGGAGTTCGACCGGTTCCGGTTCTGGGAGGCGGATCGGGCGGAAGGTCACGCCCTCCAGGCGCAGCCGGGCTGCGGTGGCGGGGACCAGGGCGGAGCCGAGTCCCACCTGGACCAGGGCGAGGGCCGTGTGGATCTGGCTGACGTGCTGGACGTAGGTCGGTTGGACGTCGGCGTTGCCGAAGATCGTGACCAGCAGTTCGTGGAAGTAGCGGGCCTCGGTCGGTGAGTACATCACCATGTCCGCGCCGTGGAACCGCTTCAGCTCCAACGGTTCCGAGCCGTCGGCCAGCGGATGCCCCTCGGGCAGGGCGGCCAGGAGTGGTTCGGCGCGCAACCGGCGCGACGCCAGTTCCGGCCGTGCGGCAGGCGGTCTCGCCAGACCCAGGTCCAGGGAACCGCCGGAGAGGCGTTCGACCTGGTCCCGGGTGACGAGCTCGTGCAGCACGACGTCCACGTGCGGCAGGTGTTCCCGAACGGTCGCCAGCACCCTGCCGAGCTCGCCGTAGGACGACGTCGCGGTGAAACCGACGCGGATCATCCCGGCCTGCCCGGCCGTCACCCGCCGCACCGACAGCGCCGCGTTCTCCGCTTCGCTGAGCAACCGCCGCGCGTCCTGCAGGAAGGCACGTCCGGCCGGGGTCAGCCGCACGGTGCGGCTGGTGCGGTCGAACAGCTGGACCTTCAGCTCCTTCTCCAGCTGCTGGATCTGCCGCGTCAGCGGTGGCTGGGTCATGCTGAGCCGCTGCGCGGCGCGGGCGAAGTGCTGCTCCTCGGCCACCGCGACGAAACCGGTCAGGTGGGTCAGGGTGAACATCGATGCCGCCTCAGTATCGGTGGCCGCCTCAGCAGGTCCGGTCCTGCATCAGTGGTTCACCCTACCGAGGCAGCAGCCGGAAACCGACTGTCAGACCGCCACTACCGCGGCGGCCACGGTCCCTGCTGCCCCGGCCCCTGCGGAGGCCTCGGCTGACCCGGACCCGGCTGGCCCGGCCACTGCTGACCGGGCGGCATCTGCTGACCCGGAGGCATCTGCTGTCCAGGAGACATCTGCTGGCCAGGGGGCATCGGCGGCTGCTGCGGTCCCGGGTGGGGCGAGTTTCCCGGCGGCTGACCGGGATGCTGCGGCGGCTGGACGTGCAGCTTGTGGGTCGGCATCTCGTTGAGCTGCTTGGGCAGCGTGAAGAAGCCCGACTGCTCGTTGCGGGCCCACGGGGCCGGTGCCGGCTGGGGCCTGCGGAGGAAGAAGGCGTCCCGGGCCACGCGCATCAGCGCGACGATCTGGTCCCGGCGGGTGAAGAACGCCTGCGGCTCGATCGTGCGGCGCTCGGCCTGGGAGTGCAGCAGCGCGAGTTCCGTCGCGGCGAGCTGGTAGTCACCCATGGCCTGCGCGCCGACGTTGCCCGCCTGGGAGCGCGCCCAGTGCCGGGCCTGCCTGCGCCCCCGCATGGTGCCGAGCATGTTCAGGTCGTTCGGGGCGACCAGACCGCTGGGGACGTAGGCGGGCAGGTACCGGCCGATGAGGTGCACCAGGCGCCTGCGGTCGCGGACCAGGATGATCACCAGGATCAGCAGCACGACGGCTTCGACGATGTAGGCCAGGATCAGGCCGCCGAGCCCGAACAGCACCGACCCGCCGTTCCACAGCGCGTGCAGGAACACCGCCGCGCACCAGCCGAAGAAGATCGCGAAGATCCGGCCGAAACCCCGGTGCGTGGCCGCGTAGGCGATGCCCAGCCCCGTCATCGCCGTGTACATCGGGTGTCCCAGCGGGGCCACCACGCCCCGGATCAGGACCGTGCCCCAGATCTCGCCGGGAACCGAGGCCAGGCCCTGCATGTAGTAGAGGACGTTCTCGACCAGCGCGAAGCCCAGCCCGCACAAGCCCGCGTAGACGATGCCGTCGGTCGGGCCGTCGATCTCGTTGCGGCGGACCACCAGCAGGAACAGCAGCAGGGCGCCCTTGAAGCTCTCCTCCACCACCGGTGCGATCACCGAAACGGTCAGCACCGTCGCCGTTTCCGGCCCGAAGACCACGGCCAGCACCGACTCGCCGACGGTGTTGACGATCAAGGCGCCCAGCAGCGCCACGCCCGCGCCCCAGCCGAAGGCGACGAGCAGGTTCAGCCGCGGCTCCGGTTCCAGGCGGTCCACCAGCAGGAACAGCGCGACCAGCACGATCGCGGTCGGCAGCGCCAGCAGCATGCCGAGCACGACGTTGCCCGGCGCACCGGGCACCAGCAGGAAGTAGGACGCCAGGGCCAGCAGCATGCAGATGCCGGAGACCACCAGGCCGATGATCAGCGATACCGGCGCGCGGTTGGAGTTGCGGCCTTCCAGGACCGACTGCGGGCTCAGAGCGGGCATGCCCGGCAGCGTAGGAGATGAACCCCGATCACGTCCGGTCAGCCCCGATTTTCACCCGGACCGACCGGACGTGCATCACCGCCTCACCGTTGAGTCCACAGAGGACGTCACAGCTCGCGTTCGGCCTGCGAGATCGCGTCGGTCAGGATCCGCAGCGCGTCGGTCGCTTCGGACTCGGTGAGCGTCATCGGCGGTGCCAGGCGCAGCACGTTGCCGTGCAGCCCGCCCTTGCCGATCAGCAGGCCGCGCTGCTTGGCCAGCTCCATCACCCGCGCGGCGGCCTCCGGCACCGGCTTCTTGCCTCCCGGCGCCACGAGCTCGACGCCGATCATCAGGCCCTTGCCGCGCACGTCGCCGATGAGCGCGCTGTCGTGCGAGCGAAGTCCTTGCAGCAGCTGGGAACCGAGCTTCGCGGCGTTGCCCTGCAGGTCGTGCGCGAGCAGGTACTCCAGCGCGGCGTGCGCTCCACCGGTGGAGATCGGGTTGCCGCCGAAGGTGGAGATGGAGTTCGCGCCGATGTCGTCCATCAGCGAGGCCTCGGCGACCAGACCGCCGATGGCGAGACCGTTGCCGAGCCCCTTGGCGAAGGTCATCGCGTCCGGTGTGACGCCGTGCGCCTGGATGCCCCAGAAGTGCTCTCCGGTGCGTCCCCAGCCGGTCTGGACCTCGTCGGAGATGAGCAGGATGCCGTACTCGTCGAGCACCTCCGCGAAGGCGCCCAGCAACCCGTCCGGCGGGGTGGCGAAGCCGCCGACGCCCTGGATCGGTTCGGCGATCATGCAGGCCACGTCACCGGCCGTCGTGGTCTCGATGACCTCGCGCAGGTCGTCGACGCAGGCGGCGATGTAGTCGGCGTCGGAGAACGCCGAGAACGGGCTGCGGTAGCGGTAGCCGCCGTGCACGTAGCTGACCTTCACCGGCGACAGCGACGTCGCCGACCAGCCCCGGTTGCCGGTCACGGCCAGCGTCGCGAAAGCCCGACCGTGGTAGGAGTTGCGCAGCGCCAGCACCTGGTTGCTGCGGCGCTTCTGCGTCGCCAGCATCAGCGCGGTCTCGTTGGCCTCGGTGCCGGAGTTGGTGAAGAACACCTTCGGCTCGCGCAGCCCGGACAGCTCGGCGATGCGCTCGGCCAGCTCCACCTGCTGCCGGATCAGGTACAGCGTGGAGGTGTGCAGGACTCCGGTGTCGACCTGGCGGCGGATCGCGTCGCTGATCTCGTCGATGTCGTAGCCGATGGCGTTGGTGAGGATGCCGGCGAAGAAGTCCAGGTAGGTGTTGCCGTCGGCGTCGGTGACGTGCCGTCCCGAGCCGCTGACGATCTCGATCGGCTCCTGGTAGTACAGCGACAGCCAGTCCGGCAGCACGGCTTTGTGCCGAGCCAGCAGCGAATCCGACATGCTTCCTCCTGCTCTTGCGACCACGTTGCGGTCAGGCCAGTGTCGCGCGTCGAAGGCCTCCGGGCCATGACCCGCCGACTTGTCGGCTACCCCCGATGATCGTTCGCGCACCGGGTGTAGCCTGTGCCCCGCCGGTCACGCCGCACCAGCACCTCCCCCCAGTAGCTGGCGCCGCGTGGCCGGCCCTATCAGCTCCACTCCCCGTGCTCAGCAGGTCGGAGGGCCGCACCTGGGCAATCCCTTCGGGTGATCAGTTGGTCGTTCTCGCGCAACGTCGCTAGGCCGAACGGGTCAACACGCCTAACCTCGCGTCACGTGCTTCCTGCGGACGAGTCCCGTCCGCAGGAGGTGGCAGATGATCAACCGAGTCCACATCGCCCTGCCCGCCCGCGGTCTGCCGGGAGACCCGGTGGACACCAGCCTGCGGCCGGGCCGGGCACAACCACCGGGGGCGGCACTATGAGCTCAGTGGTCGCGGTCAGGTTCGCCGCGGGAGTGGTGGCCGAGTCGCGTCGCCAAACGCACCTCGCGGCCCAGCCGGAAGGACCGTTCCCAGCCGCGTGGCGCACGTTGTGCGGCATCCAGATCCCGTCGTACGTCGCCGAGGTGTCCGACCACCCGGCCGGGATGCCCTGCGTGCGGTGCATGTCGCGGTTGCCCGGTTCCTCCGAGCCGGAGCTCGAGCGGTGAGTCAGCGCGCGATCGACAGCGACAGCGCGAACTCCGACGCGTCGTCCAGCCACCAGCTCCCGAGGTCGAAACCGGCCACCGCCAGCTCGTCGGCGATGCGATTACGCCGGAACTTCGCCGAGATCTCGGTGCGGATCTCCTCGCCCTCGGCGAAGTCGACGTCCAGCGCGAGCTCGCGCACCCGCACGTGCACCGCCCGCGTGGCGCGCAGCCGCATCTCGATCCACTCCTGATCGGTGTTCCAGCGGGCCACGTGCTCGAAGGCGTCCGCGTCGAAGTCCGCGCCGAGCCGGTTGTTGAGCACCCTGAGCACGTTGCGGTTGAACTCGGCCGTCACGCCGCGGGCGTCGTCGTAGGCGCGGATCACCCGCGACGGCTCCTTGACCAGGTCGGTGCCCAGCAGCAGCCACTCCCCCGGCCGCATCGCGGCGTGCAGGGAGGCGAAGAACCCGGCGCGCTCCTCCGGCAGCAGGTTGCCGATCGTGCCGCCCAGGAACGCCACCAGCCTGTTCTCGCCGTGGTCGAGGCGGCCGGTGGTGAAGTCGTCGACGACTCCGGAGACCTCCAGGTCCGGGTAGTCGGCCTCGATGGCGGCGACCGCTGACCGCAGTGCCGATTCGGAGACGTCCAGCGGCACGAACCGGCGCAGCGTGCCGTGCTTGCTCAGCGCGTCGAGCAGCAGCCGGGTCTTCTCCGACGAGCCGGAGCCGAGCTCGACCAGCGTGGCGGCGTTGGTCAGCTCGGCGATGGTCAGCGCCGTCCGCCGCAGGATCTGGTGCTCGGCGCGGGTCTGGTAGTACTCGTCGAGCTCGGTGATGCGCTCGAAGAGCTCGCTGCCCGCCGCGTCGTAGAACCACTTCGGCGAAAGCCACTTCGGGTGGTCGGTGAGTCCTTCTCGGACCTCGGCGCGCAGCTCGCGATCGGCATCGGCTTCGGTGAAGCGCACGGTCAGCTCGGGAATTCGCACGAATCCTCCCCCAGGGAAACGACCTCGGTGTGTTCGGTGTCGGCGACCAGCAGGCAGCGGTCGGGGATCTCGACCCATCGGGTTCCGCCGGGCTCAGCGGCCTGGCCGAAGGGTTCGGAGGCGACGGTCACCGCATCGCGATCCCGGCGCACCCACAGCGAGTGCGTCCAGGTGGTGGCCACGATCCGGGTGCCATCGCCGAGCAGCAGGTTCAGCCGCGAGTCGGGGGCTGCGGCGTGCACGTCGCGCACCAGCTCCGCCATCGCGGTCTCGGGTTCGGCACCGTCGGCGAGACTTCTGCGCAGCAGCGCCCAGAGCACGGCGGAGTCGGTGGGCTGGGCGGTGAGCAGATCGGCCGGGTCCAGCCGCGCGGCGAGCTTGGCCAGCGAGTCCGGCCAGCCGCCGACCTTGCCGTTGTGGCTGAACAGCCACCGGCCGTCGGTCAGCGGCGCGCACAGCTCGGGTCCCACCGGCATGCCGACGGTCGCCGACCGCACGGCCGCCACCACCGCAGAGGCCCGGAGGTCCCGGGCGAGCCGCGGGAACGACGTGTCGGTCCACATCGCCGCGCCGTTGCGGTAGACGCCGGTGGCGCCGTCGTCGCGGAACCAGCCCGCGCCGAAGCCGTCGGCGTTGACGGTCCCGCCGCCGCGCATGTCGTTGGGCGCCCAGGACTGCTCCAGCAGCGAGTGCGGCGGGTCGAGCAGCAGCTCGGCCAGCGGCACGGGTGTTCCGAGGTAAGCCAGGTGCCTGCACATGCTCAGCGCTCGTCCGCGTTCGGGGTGCGGGCGCAGCGGAAGCCCGCGAAGATCTGCCGCCGGATCGGGAAGTCCCAGTTGCGGAAGGTGCCTCGGCAGGCCGACCGGTCGGTGCCGAACGAGCCGCCGCGCAGCACCTTGTGGTCGGAGCCGAAGAACACCTCGGAGTACTCGCGGTACGGGAACGCCGCGAAGCCCGGGTACGGCAGGAAGTCGCTGGAGGTCCACTCCCACACGTCACCGATGAGCTGCCGCGCACCGCACGGCGCCTCGCCCAGCGGGTAGGCCCCGGCGGGTGCGGGTTGCAGGTGCTGCTGACCGAGGTTGGCGTGCTCGGGCGTCGGGTCCTCGTCACCCCACGGGTACCGGCGGGAGCGCCCGGTGCCGGGGTCGTAGCGGGCCGCCTTCTCCCACTCGGACTCGGTGGGCAGCCGCTTGCCCGCCCAGGCGGCGTAGGCCTCGGCCTCGTAGAAGCTGACGTGCACCACGGGTTCGTCGCCGGGCACCTCTTCGACGTGGCCGAAGCGCCGGCGCATCCACCGCTCTCCGTCCCGGAACCAGAACCGGGGCGCTTCCAGCGAGGCCTTGTGCCGGTAGTGCTGTCCGGCTTCGCTCCACCAGCGCGGATCGTGGTAGCCGCCGGCGTCGATGAAGCGGGCGAACGCGGCGTTGGTGACCGGTGCGGTGTCCAGGTGGAAGGCGTCCACGTGCACTTCGTGAGCGGGACGTTCGTTGTCCAGCGCCCACGCCTCGGTGGAGGTGCCCATGGTGAACGGTCCACCCGGCACGAACACCTCGGCGGGCAGCGCGCCGGAGGAGGGCGGCGGCGGTTCGGCGGTGAGCGCGGGCGGGCCGTCGCGGAGCTGGTGGGTGGCCAGCATCGTCTCGTCGTGCTGCTGCTCGTGCTGCACGATCATGCCGAAGGCGAAGGCGCGCTCGACGAGCCTGCGGCCTTCCATCGGCGTCTCGTCGAGCAGGTCGAAGACCTTGTCGCGCACGGTGGCGACGTAGTCGCGGGCTTCGCGCGGACCGAGCAGCGGCAGCTCGGGCCGGTCGGCGCGGCGGTGCTGGAAGGCGTCGTAGAGGTCGTCGATGTCGGGCCGGACGGCCTCGCGCCCGCCCACGTCGCGGACCAGCCACAGCTCCTCCTGGCTGCCGACGTGCGCGAGGTCCCAGACCAGCGGCGACATCAGCGGTGAGTGCTGCTTGACGAGGTCCTCGTCGTCGACGGCGTCGGTGAGCTGCGCGCTGCGCTGTCGGGTGCGCGCCAGTTCGGCGGCGACGTGCTCGCGCAGGTCTTCGGTTCCCAGTTCGTGAAGGTCTTTCACCGTGCACACCTCCGGTCGTGACGGGTTCAGCTCAGGCGCCGGGCGACGTGCTCGGCGAGTCGGTCGGACAGGCCGTCGCCCGTGCCGCCCAGGAGCCGGCAGGCCAGGTCGAAGATGTCGCGGGCGCAGCGGGCCAGCACGGGGTCGGCGAGGCCGAAGCGGGCGGCGTGCACCCAGCGCCCGGCGGCGGGCGCGGCCATCACGGCGACCTTGTCCACGATGGACTCGTCGCCGAACAGCGCGGCGAGCGCGGCGGTGGGCAGCATCCAGTCGGTTCCGGACTGCGCGTCGAGGTAGCGCACCTCCAGGTAGCCGTGGGCGCGGACCGGCGGGAACACCGTGGTCAGGTGGTAGTCCAGGTCTTCGCGGGTGGGCGGTTCCGGGAGCCCGCCGTGGATCCACTCGGCGAAGCTCAGGCCGCTGGGCGCCGACCAGTCCTCGCCCTCGCGGCGTCGGCAGACGACCGCCATGTCGAGCATGCGGCGCGCCCAGCCGCTGACCGGGTCGCCCTTGGTCGGGCCGGGTCGGGTGCGCGGCGGGTCGGTGTCGAGCAGCACGCGGGTGCGGGTGGAGGCCCAGCCGGTCTCCTCGCCGAACAACCGCGGGGAGTTGGCGAAGGCGGCGATCATGACCGGTCCGAGGGCGTGCAGCGCGTTCCAGCGCGCGGCGATCCGGTCCGGTTCACCGGCGTCCAGGCACACCTGCACGCCTGCGGTGCTGCACATCATCAGCCTGCCGTCCAGGCCGATGCGGTCGAACGCGGTCTCCATGGCCTGGTAGCGCGGCACGCGCAGGATCCGGTTCGGATGCCGGTAGGGGTCGGTTCCGCTGTCGCCCAGCGCCAAGCCCGCTCGGTCCAGCAGGCGGTGCAGGTAGTCGGCGTCAGCGGCCACGACGCTCAGCAGGGAGCGCAGCGATGTGGTGGGAAGACTGGAGATCTCGACCTGGCCACCAGGCTCAACGGTGAGCACGGAGCCGTTCGGCAGCGGTTGTTGCGGGCTGTCGGGAACCAGGGAGCGGGGTGCGTGCGGGCCGAGCGCGGCGATGAGCGTCGCGGCGTCGAGGGCACGTCCCGGATCAGATCGGTGGTGCACGGTCCATTCGAGTTCGACACCCAGCAGCCGGGGAGGTCCGTGCTTGAAGCACACCGACGCGACGTAGGCTTCCGCCTCCGCCCTGGTGCGCACTCGTGAGGTCGGGAACTCGCCGGTTGCAGGATCGGTCGATATCGCCAAGATGATCACCGCCCGTGATTGGCCGGTTACCGACGCTACCGTCAGCCCCCGACAGTCGCGACCCTTGTTCTGCGCTCGGGCAGCTGTTAGAAGCGGCGCGAAACTCCGCCCGATCCGGTGCAGTTGCGCGGGCATCGGCTTGAAAAGTCAACAAAACGTACGTACGGATTGCAATGGCGCGGACTGTCCTGCCAGGATTCACGCCATGCCCCGGGTCAGCCAGGACCACTTGGACGCGCGACGCCGTCAGATCCTCGACGGTTCGCGGTCCTGCTTCGCGCGCTTCGGGTACGAGGGTGCCACCGTGCGACGCCTCGAAGAAGCCACCGGCCTGTCCCGCGGCGCGATCTTCCACCACTTCAAGGACAAGGAATCGCTGTTCCTCGCCTTGGCCGAGGACGACGCCGCGCGGATGGCCGACGTGGTCGCCGAGCAGGGCCTGGTGCAGGTGATGCGCAACCTGCTCGACGCCCCCTCCGGCGCCGAGGCGAGGGCGCTCGGCGCCGACTGGCTGGGAACCCGGCTGGAGGTCTCCCGCAGGCTGCGCACCGACACCGAGTTCCGGGAGCGCTGGGCGCAGCGCTCCGAGCTGCTCACGGCAGCCACCCGGGCGCGTCTGCAGTGGCAGCACCGGGCCGGGAACCTGCGCGACGACGTCGACGTCGACGTGCTGACCGCCTACCTGGAACTGGTCCTGGAAGGACTGGTCTCGCACCTGGCGATGGGACTTCCGGCCAAGCACCTGGGTTCGGTGCTCGACGTCGTCGAGGAGAGCGTGCGACGGCACCGAGGCCGGTGATCCAACAGCTCGAGCGCGGTTCGGCGTAATCTCACGCCAACGACGGCTGAGGCGAAGGAGACCGCGCGGCATGGGCAGCGAGTGGTGGAACCGCTTCCTCGCTTCCGATCCGTCGTTGCGGAGATTGCGCACCGCCGTGCGCGTCACCCTCGCCGTGGCGCTGACGCTGGCCGCCGCGGTGCCGCTGCTGGCCTGGTGGGGGCAGCCGCTGCCGAGCGCCATGATCGGCGCGGTGGTGGCCATCAACGGCTCGCTCGGCGTCAACGACCCGGACCGGCGCGGCCAGGCCATCACCTACGCGCTGCTGCCGCTGCCGGTGCTGGCGGCCCTCGGTCTGGCGATCGCCACCCAGTTCTCGCCGCCGCTGCACAGCGGGGTCTTCCTGCTGGTCATCTTCGTGGCAGTCTACGTGCGCAGGTTCGGCCCGCGGTACTTCCCGCTGGGCATGGTCGCGTTCATGGGCTACTTCTTCGCGATGTTCCTGCGCCCGCAGTCCGCGCAGTTCCCGGCGCTGGTCGCGGCGGTGCTCATCGGCACGATCATGGCCGCCGGCCTGCGGTTCCTGGTGCTGCGCGACGATCCCGAAGGGGTGCTGGCGCGCGGCCGCCGCACGCTGCGCGCGCAGGTGCACGGCCTGCTGCACGCGGTGCGCGACGTCGCCGACCAGCCGACGTCCGCGGGACGGCGGCGAAAGCTGCACAACCGCTCGGTGCGGCTGAACGAGACCTCGCTGATGCTGGAAACCACCGTCGGCCGGATGGACGAGCTCTCCGAGTCCGGCCGCGACGTGCTCCGGCAGCGGATCCTGGACGTCGAGCTGGCCGCGGAGAACCTGGTGACCCGGCTGCTGCGGCTGGTCGACCACCCCAGCGGTGGTGGTGCCGTGCCGCACGCGGTCGGCGCGCTGCTGTCGGTGCTCGAGAGCCGCCCGCGCGAGATCCGGGAGGCCACCCGTCGGGTGTCCGAGCAGATCGAGGACCGCGGGTCGGTCGACCTGGCGATGGCGGTCCGCAGGCTCGGCACCGAACTGTCCGAGCTCGCCGAAGCCGCCGGGGAGCTGGGCGAGCAGCGGGACGAACCGGACAGCGCTGCCGAGGAGGACGCCGAGGAGCCCGGTGATGAGCAGACCGGGCTGGCACGCCCGGAACTGCGCACCGCCATCCAGGTCACCGTGGCCGCGGGCCTGGCGATCGTGCTCGGTCAGCTGGTCTCGCCGAACCGCTGGTACTGGGCGGTGATCACCGCGTTCGTGGTGTTCATCAGCGCCAACAGCCGCGGCGAGCTGCTGGTGCGCGCCTGGCAGCGCACGGCGGGCACCATCCTCGGCGTGCTGGCGGGCATCGTGGTCGCCGCGCAGGTCGGCGGGGACCTCACCGCCGAGTTGGCGGTGATCCTGCTGTGCGTGTTCCTGGCGTTCTACTTCGTCGGCTACTCCTACGCCGCGATGACCTTCTTCATCACCACCCTGCTCGGGGCGCTGTACGGGATGCTCGGCACCTTCGACGCCTCGGTGCTGGAAACCCGCCTGGCCGAGACCGCGGTCGGGGCGCTCGCCGGGGTGCTGGCCGCGGTGTTCGTGCTGCCGACCCGCACCCGCGAGCTGGTCCGCACCAACACCGGCGAGTTCCTCAAGGCTCTGCGGGACTTCCTGCGCAGCACCGGCACCGAGCTCAGCGAGCACGGGACCGCCTCGGGCTTGCAGGAACCCACGCGCGCGCTCGACGACGCCCTGCAGCAGGTGCTCACCAGCGCGAACCCCCTCACCGCCTACCGGTTCCGGTCCCGGCGCAGCCAGGTGCAGCGCACGGCCACCAAGCTCAGCGGTTGCGCCTACTACGTCCGCAACCTCTCGGTGGCGCTGGGCGATGCGGCCGAGATGGTCGACGCCGACACGCGGGAGCGGCTGGCCGAGCAGCTGTGGGCGCTGGCCGACGCCGCCGAGTCCCTCACCGACGAGGGCCAGGTCCCGTTCGAGGAGGCGATCGCGGCGGCGCACCGACGCTCCGACGAGTTGCACGACCTGGCCGAATCGCTCACCGACGGACCGACGTCGTTGCACCGCAGCATCCGCTGGCTGGACCGCACGACGCAGGTCCTCGACGAGCTGCCGCGCGAACTCGGCACCGACGCTCACCTGGCCGGGCGAAGCTGACACCCCCTCCCGGCGACACGGCACCGAGTCCGTAGGTCGCCACCGCCCCCGCTCCTACGCTGCGAGATCAACTGCCTCCACGCGTCTGAGGAGCCCCCACGTGAAGCGTTCGATCGCGCTCGGTCTGGCTGCGGTCGCGGCACTGGCCGTCGCGCCACCCGCGGCGGTCGTCGCGGCGCCCCGACCTGCCCTGCAGTTCGGGCAGTGCCCGCAGGACATCGCCACGCCGTACCCGCAGCTGAGCTGCGCGACCGTCGAGGTCCCGCTCGATCACGCCAACCCCGGCGGTGAGCGGGTGCAGATCCTGGTCTCCAAGCTGCCCGCGCGGAATCCGCAGGCGCGGCGCGGCGCGCTGCTGGTCAACCCCGGCGGGCCCGGAGGCCCCGGAGCCGACTTCGCCGGCACGCTGGGCGGTCTGGTGCCGCCGCAGGTGCGCGACTCCTACGACCTGATCGGCTTCGACACCCGCAACACCGCGCACAGCACGCCGATCAGCTGCGTGGACCCGGCGACCTACTGGGCCAACCCGCTGCCCGACCCGGACTCCCCCGCCGCCCGCGAGACCAACTGGCAGCGCGCGCAGGCCTACGCCGACGGCTGCGCGCAGCGCGCCGGGAAGTACCTGCCGCACCTGAACACGCCCACCAACGCCCGCGACATGGACCTCGTCCGGGCCGCGCTCGGCGAGCAGAAGATCAGCTTCCTCGGCTACTCCTACGGCACCTACCTCGGCGCGGTCTACGGGCAGCTGTTCCCGGAGCGGGTGGACCGGATGGTCCTGGACAGCTCGGTCAACCCCGACGTCTCGGAGATCTGGTACGGCAACAACCTCGCCCAGGACGTGGCCGCGCAGCAGCGGCTCGACCACTTCTTCGACTGGGTCGCCCGGCACGACCGGGTCTTCCACCTCGGCACCGAGGGGCTGCAGGTGAAGGCCGCGTGGCAGCGCACGCAGGAGGAGCTGCGCAAGGCACCGCGCGGACCGCTGGGGCCCTCGGAGCTGATCGAGATCAGCTTCAACGCGCTCTACGGCGAGTCCGACTGGCAGCCGCTGGCGCAGGGGCTCGCCGACTTCCAGCTGCGGGGCGACGACCGCGCGCTGGCCGCGATGGTCACCCCGAAGGACGCGCTGGCCGAGAACGGCAACGCGATCTACAACGCCGTGGAGTGCGCCGACGCGCCCTGGCCGACCCGCCGCGCGGAATGGGAGCGAGACTCCCGCCGGATGGCGACCGGGAACCCGTTCGCCGCGTGGTTCAACAGCTGGACCGTCGCGCCGTGCCGCACCTGGCACGCGCCCCGGCAGCAACCCACGAAGATCACCGGTGAGAAGCTGCCGCCGGTGTTGATGTTCAACTCCGAGCACGACGTCGCGACCCCGTACGCGGGTGCCGTCGAGATGCACCACTCGCTGCCGTCGTCGGTGCTGGTCACCGAACGCGACGCGGGCAAGCACGGGGTCTGGGCGCTGTCCGGCAACGCCGAGGCGGACCGGATCGGCGCGGACTACCTGGTGCACGGCGCCCTGCCGGCCGAGGACGTCGCCATCCCGGGCCACCCCGAGCCGGACCCCTCGGCATCGGACACGCGCGACTCCCGCACGTTCGACCTGCGCTGAACCTCGCCACGACGAAGAAGGCCGGCCCCGGGAACGGGACCGGCCTTCTTCGCGCGCTGAACCGTCAGTTCACGCCGTGCATGTAGCGCTTGATGACGCGCGCCGAGACCAGCAGCAGCACCGCGCACCCGATCGTGGCGATGCCGACGATCGAGAAGTACAGCTGCTGGTTCTCCACCGAGTACAGCTTCACAGCCTGGGCGCCCAGGCCCTGGCCCATCGCCGGGGCCAGGAAGTACAGGCCCATCATCTGCGAGGTGAACACCTTCGGCGCGAGCTTCGTGGTCGCCGACAGGCCGACCGGCGAGAGCATCAGCTCACCCACGGTCATGATCACGAACACCAGCGCGAGCATGATCGGCAGGTGCTTGCCGTCGTCACCGGCGGCGAACTTCGACAGCACGACCCACAGGAACGACACGCCGACGAAGAACAGACCGCCGACGAACTTCTGCGGGGTCGACGGCTGCCGCGAGCCCAGCTTCATCCACAGCGCGGCCATGACCGGCGCCAGGATGATGATCGCCAGCGGGTTGACCGACTGGAACCAGGACGCCGGGACGGCGAAGCCGAACACGTTGAGGTCGGTGTCGGCCTCGGCCAGGTTCGCCAGCGTGTTCGGCTGCTGCTCGAACAGCAGGAAGAACAGCGCGGTGGCCAGGAACAGCGGGATGTAGGCGATCAGCCGGTCGCGCTCCACCTTGGTGATCTCCTTGCTGGAGAGCATCACCACGAAGTAGATGATCGGCAGCACCGCGGAGATGATGCTGATCAGGTTGACCAGACCGTCGAGCCCCATCACGCCGGTCGCCGAGAGCGCGACCAGCACCACGACGAAGCCCAGGGCGATGCCTCCCGCGCGGCCCAGGACGCGGCCCTTCTGGTCGGCGGGCAGCGGGTTGACCGGGACGAGGCCCGCGCTGCCGAGGTTCTTGCGTCCCAGCGTGTACTGGATCAGGCCCAGCGCCATGCCGACCGCGGCGGCGCCGAAGCCCAGGTGCCAGTTGACCTTCTCGCCGAGGGTGCCCACGACGAACGGCGCGATGAAGGCACCCAGGTTGATGCCCATGTAGTAGATCGAGAAACCGGCGTCGCGGCGGTTGTCCTGCTCGCCGTAGAGGCCGCCGACCAGCCCGGAGACGTTCGGCTTGAGCAGGCCGGTGCCGATGACCAGCAGCACCAGGCCGATCAGCACGGTGGTCATGCCACCGGGCATGGCCAGTGCGATGTGGCCGAGCATGATGATCACGCCGCCGTAGAGGACCGCGCGCTGGGCTCCGACGACCCGGTCCGCCAGCCAGCCGCCCAGGACGCCGGTCATGTAGACCGAGGCGCCGTAGACCCCGACCACCGACAGCGCGGTCGATTCGGGGATTCCCAGGCCGCCTTCGGACACGGCGTAGTAGAGGTAGTACGCCAGAATGGCGCGCATGCCGTAGTAGGAGAACCGCTCCCACATCTCGGTGAAGAACAGCGTCAACAAACCGCGCGGGTGTCCGAAGAAACCCTTCTGCGGCGCGTCCGCAACCGTGGGTGTGCTCACGATCACGTCCTCTCGTGATTGTTCAGCGCGGCGGTGACCGCGACAACTTCGTCGCAGGTTACTTCTAGGTAGACAGGATCAGACCATCGGGGCGAGAAGCAGCCAACGACCGGCCACAACGGACTCCGCTCCGCCCCAACGCACCTGGTGGGAGCAGGCCGCGAGGAGCACCTGCGCGCGCACCCGGCAGCCGCCGAACTCCGGGAAAGCCGGGAATCGTGATCGCGCCGCTACCGATTGCATCGCATCAGCGCCGGTATACTCGGAACGACCTTTTCCAACTGGCCCATTCAATTCACGGGAGTGAGCACTTCAGTGCCAGCGGCACAATCCCCAGAGGGAAGCAGTACCGAGCCGGGCAGTAGACCCGGCTATCTCCGATCATCGGTCACTCACACGAGGCGGGCCGAGGGTTGATCGAAATCCTGTTGGCCGTTGTCGGCCTTCTGTTCATCGCAGTGCTCACGCTGGGCACCGGTCTCGCGGTGGCAGCGGAGTTCTCCTTGACCTCGCTGGAACGCTCCACGGTGGACGCGCACGTGCACTCCGTGGACGACAAGCGCGCCCGCGCCGTGCAGCGCGCGCACCGCACGCTGTCGTTCCAGCTCTCAGGCGCGCAGGTCGCGATCACCCTGACCACTCTGATCACCGGTTACGTGGCCGAGCCGCTCATCGGTGACCTGATCCAGCCGGTGCTGACGGCCCTGGGCATGCCGCTGGGCGTGGCCGGGGGCGTGTCCTTGGCGCTGGCGATCCTGCTGGCGACGGCGCTGTCGATGGTCTTCGGCGAGATGGTGCCGAAGAACCTCGCCATCGCCCGCCCGCTGCCCACGGCGCGCGCCGTCTCCGGCTACCACGCGCGGTTCTCGCAGGTGTTCAAGTGGCTGATCGACGCCATGAACAACAGCGCGAACTGGGTGGTGCGCAGGTTCGGCATCGAGCCCCAGGAGGAGCTGCGCTCGGCGCGCTCCCCCGACGAGCTCGGCTCGATCGTGCGTTCCAGCGCCGCGCACGGCACGCTCGACGAGTCCACGGCCCGGCTGATGGACCGCTCGTTGCGCTTCGGCGACCGCAGCGCGGAAGAACTGATGACCCCGCGCGTGCGGGTGGCGTCGCTGCAGGTCGGCGAGACCCTCGTGGACCTGCTCGACCTCGCCCGCCGGACCGGGTTCTCCCGGTTCCCGGTGCACGGCGGCGACCTCGACGAGATCCAGGGAGTCGTGCACGTCAAGCAGGCCTTCGGCGTTCCGGCCTCGCGCCGGGAGTCCACCCGCGTGGAGACGCTGACCCGCCCGGTGCCGACGGTGCCGGCCACGCTGGACGGAGACGCGCTGCTCAACCGGCTGCGCGGCTCGGGCCTGCAGCTGGCGGTCGTCGTCGACGAGTACGGCGGCACCGCGGGCATCGTGAGCCTGGAGGACGTGGTCGAGGAGATCATCGGCGACGTTCGCGACGAGCACGACCGGCTGGAGATCTCCGCCGTGCGCAGGCTCGGCGAGGACTCCTGGCTGATCTCCGGGCTGCTGCGCCCCGACGAGCTCGCCGAGGCCACCGGTTTCGAGATGCCCGAGGGCGACTACGAGACCGTGGCCGGCCTGCTGCTGTGGCGGCTGGGCCGGATCCCGTCGGTCGGTGACCAGCTCGAGGTGGAGGACTGGCGGCTGACCGTCATGCGCATGGACAAGCACCGCATCGCCGAGCTGCGCCTCACCAAGCAGCCGGCCCAGGCCGAGGCGATGGAGGCGACCCGATGAGCGACTCCTACGCGCTGCTGCTCGGCGTCCTCCTGCTGCTGCTCAACGCGCTGTTCGTCGGCGCGGAGTTCTCCCTGCTGTCCTCCCGCCGCGACCGGCTGGAGGCCCTGCTGGCCCAAGGGGTCGGCCGGGCGCGCACGGTGATCAAGGCGAGCCAGGAGGGTTCGCTGATGCTCACCAGCGCGCAGCTGGGCATCACGCTGTGCTCGCTGGGTCTCGGGCGGCTGGGCGAGCCCGCCGTCGCCCACACCCTGGAAGCGCCGTTCAGCGCCCTGGGCATCCCGGAGCCGGTGACGCACGCGGTGGCGTTCACGATCGCCCTGACGATCGTGGTGATCCTGCACGTGCTGGTCGGCGAGATGGTGCCGAAGAACCTGGCGCTGGCCGAGCCGGAGCGCATGGCGCTGTGGCTGGTGCCCGCGCTGGTCGGGTTCGTGCAGCTGGCGCGCCCGTTCATCGCGCTGTTCAACATGATGGCCAACGCGGTGCTCAAGCTGCTGCGGATCGAGCCGAAGGACGAGCTGGAGACCGCCTACACCTCCGCCGAGCTGGCGGAGCTGCTGGTGGAATCGCGGCGCGAGGGGCTGCTGGAGCACTCCGAGCACCGCAGGCTCGCCCAGACGCTGTCGTCGGTGGAGCACACCGTCGCCGACGTCCTGGTCCCGCTCCCCGAGGTCACGACGCTGCCGGGTCGTCCGACGCTGGGCGATGTGGAGCGGGTGGTGGCCGACACCGGCTTCTCCCGGTTCCCGGTGCGCGGCGACGACGGCAGGCTGCTGGGCTACCTGCACGTCAAGGACGTGCTCGACCAGGCGGGCGACGATCCGCAGACGCCGATCTCCGACGCCCGCAGGCGCGACCTGCCCACGGTGCCGGTGACCGCGCGCCTGGATGAGGCCATGACGTCGCTGCGCCGGGCGGGAAGCCACCTGGCCGCGGCGGTGGACGCCGGTGGCGCGGCGGTCGGCGTGGTGGCCCTGGAGGACCTCGTCGAGGAGTACGTGGGCACCGTCCGCGACGGCACGCACGTCCACTGACCGGTCGAGGCGCGGGCGGACGCGCCTCCTCCAGATGGCGCAACTTCTGGGGAAACCGCGGGTGCACGGGATTGCCCGAACGGCCGCAAAATCCCGTTTTCCCAGTTCGCGCCGGGGATGCCCCCGGCGCGAACCGGGAACTCCGCTCGGTAGTGTCCATGCGTGCGAGATGATCAGCTCTCGCCGTCCCACGCGGACACATCTTCTTCGGGCCGCGTGATCGGCGGCAGGTACCGGCTGGACCGCACCATCGGCAAGGGCGGGATGGGCTACGTCTGGTCCGGGACGGACGAGGTCCTGGAGCGCCCGGTGGCGGTCAAGGAACTCCACCTGCCCGCCGACCTGCCCGAAGAAGGGGCCGCTGACCTGCGCGAACGGGCCCTGCGGGAAGCGCGGGCGATGGCGACCCTCAGCCACCCGAACACCGTGATGCTCTACGACGTGGTCCGCGAGGGCGCCTCCGGCCCGTTCGTGGTCATGGAGCTGGTGCCGGGTCGGAGCCTGTCGGCGATCCTGAAGAAGCACCGCGCGCTCAACCACTACCAGCTGGCCGTCATGATCGACGGTGTGGCGGCGGCGCTGGACGCCGCTCACCGGGTCGGCATCGTGCACCGCGACGTCAAGCCGGGCAACGTGCTGCTCGGGCCGCGCGGGCAGGTCAAGCTCGCCGACTTCGGGCTCTCCCGCAACATCGCCGAGACCACCATGACCCGCTCCGAGATGCTGCTGGGCACGCCCGCCTACCTGCCCCCGGAGATCGCGCGCCGCGGCGCGCTCGACTCCCGGGCCGATCTGTGGAGCCTCGGCGCCACGCTCTACTCGGCCGCCGAGGGCCGCCCGCCGTACGACAAGACCAGCGATCCGCTGGTCATCATCAGCGCGATCGTGCACGGGCCGCTCCCCCGCCACCACCAGACCGGACCGATCGGCGAGGTCCTCGGCGGGCTCCTGGTCAAGGAACCGGGTCGGCGGATGCCGCTGGTGGAGGTGCGGCGCAGGCTGCACGAGATCGTCAGGTCCGCCGGCGACGAGCCGTTCGAACCCCTGCTGGACCCCAACGCCCCGGAGGCGACCGAGCGCATCCCCGCTCCCGTGG
>NZ_SMLA01000018.1:0-103359 GCF_004349225.1 Saccharopolyspora karakumensis | reverse complement strand
GACCACCCGATCAGCTCCTCCAAGGCCACAGGCTCCAGACCCTGATTACCGCCGCAATCAGGCCCCCGACTACGGCGGTAATCCGGTCCCCCACCCCGAGAACGTCCGTAGTCGGAGCACCGAGTGCGGCAGCAATCAGGGTCTCGGCCGGAAAACCGCCGCAATCAGGTCGCCGGAAACCGCCGCAATCGGGTTGGTGATTGCGGCGGTTTTCCGGGTTGTGCTGGGGGTTAGCGGAGTTTGTCGAGGCGGGTGAAGGTTTCCTCCACTTCGCGGAGGAGGTCGTTGAAGACGTCGGCCACCGGGCGGATCTCGTTCATGCGGCCCACGATCTGGCCGACCGGCATGGAGACGGCCTGCGGGTCGCTGGCCCGCATCATGCGCTGGTGGGCGTCGCTGACGAGGATGTTCTGCAGCGGCATCGGCAGCGGCTGCGGGGCGTCCGGGGCCGCCCACGCCTCGGTCCACTTGGTCTTGAGCAGCCGGGCGGGCTTACCGGTGTAGATGCGGGAGCGGACGGTGTCGCTGGAGTTCGCCGCCAGCAGCGCCTCCTGGGTCACCGAGTCGCCCATGGTCATGCCGTACTCGGCCGTGGTGAGCCAGTAGGACCCCATCCACGCGCCCGAGGCTCCCAGCGCGAGCGCCGCGGCGATCTGGCGTCCGGTGCCGATGCCGCCCGCGGCCAGCACCGGAGCGCGGCCGCCGATGGCGTCGACGATCTCCGGCACCAGCACCATCGTGGCGATCTCACCGGTGTGCCCGCCGGCCTCGTGGCCCTGGGCGACGACGATGTCCACGCCGTTGTCGACGTGCCGCTGGGCGTGCTCGGCCTTGCCCGCCAGCGCCGCCACCAGGACGTCGTGGGAGTGGGCCTGCTCGATGATGTCCACCGGCGGCGAGCCCAGCGCGTTGGCGATCAGCGAGATCGGGTGCCGCAGGGCGACGTCGACGTGCGAGCGGGCCACCGAGTGCAGCCAGCCCAGCACACCGCCGCGCTCCTTCTCGTCCTCGGGCAGATCCGGGACGCCCAGCTCGTCGAGGGTCCGGTCGACGAACTCGCGGTGCTCGGGCGGGATCAGCGAGTCCAGGTCGACCTGGGTGCCCTCGGTGGGCACCTTGGCCGGCATGACGACGTCCACGCCGTAGGGCTTGCCTCCGGTGTTCTGGTCCATCCAGTCCAGGACGCGGTCGAGCTCGTCGGGGTCGTTGAACCGCACGCACCCCAGCACGCCGAGCCCACCGGCCTTGCTGACTGCGGCCGCGACGTGCTCGGACGGGGTGAACGCGACGATGGGATGTTCGATCCCGAGCGTGTCGCAAAGCGATGTGCGCATCTGCGTTCCTCTCAGCGCGCGGCGGATTTCCGCGAGGGCTGGTTGACTTCGGTGGGTTCGTGGGTCTCGGTGTGCTTGCGCGCCCACGGGTAGTCGGGCTTCCCGCTGGGCGAACGGGTGATCTGCTCGACCAGCCACAGGCTGCGCGGCACCTTGTAGCCGGCGATGACCTGGCGCGCGTGGGCGTCGAGCTCCGCCAGGCTCGGCGCGGCACCGGCGCGCGGCTGCACGAGCGCGGCGACGCGCTGGCCCATGCGCTCGTCGGGAACACCGACCACCAGCACGTCGAAGACGTCGGGGTGCGACTTCAGCGCGCTCTCGACCTCTTCGGGGAAGACCTTCTCGCCACCGGTGTTGATGGACATGTTGCCGCGGCCGAGCAGCGTGACCGTGCCGTCGGCCTCCAGCCGCGCGTAGTCCCCCGGGACGACGTAGCGCGTGCCCTCGACCTCGACGAACACCGAGGCGGACTTCTCCGGGTCCTTGTAGTAGCCCAGCGGCACGTGGCCGGTCTTGGCCAGCCAGCCGATCTGCCCGGTTCCCGGTTCCAGCGGCCGGTTGTCGTCGTCGATGACGATGAGCTTGCGGTCGGCGGTGACGCGGGGGCCTTCGGTCTGCACGCCGTCCTTGGTGACGATGCCGATGCCGCCGAAGCCGGTCTCCGAGGAGCCGATGGCGTCGGTGATCACCACGTGGGGCAGCGCGTCGAGGTACTGGTGCTTGACCGAGGTGGAGAACAGCGCGGCCGTGGAGGAGATCGCGACCACCGACGAGGCGTCGTAGTCGCCCTCGTGGAGCGCCTCGATCATCGGACGCGCCATGGCGTCTCCGACGATGGCCAGCACGTTGACCCCGTTGCGCTCGACGGCCCGCCACACCTCGTTCGGGTCGAACTCGGGGACGAAAACCGTGGTGGCGCAGGCGAAGAGGTTGCCGAAGGTGGCCCACTGGGCCGCGCCGTGGATGAACGGGGCCGCCGGTAGTCGCACCAGTCCACCGGTTTCCGCTCCGGTGCGGGCGAGTTCCCACTCGTCCTTGACGTATTCGCCCGTCATGAAGTCGATGCCGCCGCCGAGGACGCGCCAGACGTCCTCCTGGCGCCACATGACGCCCTTGGGCATGCCGGTGGTGCCGCCGGTGTAGAGCAGGTAGAGGTCGTCGGAGCTGCGCTCGGGGAAGTCGCGGTCGGCGCGCTGGGCGGCGAGCGCGGCCTCGTACTCCACGCCGCCGTAGCGGCTGTGGTCGGCGTCCGAACCGTCCTCGATCACTAGAACGTGATTCAACGCCGGAACCTGCGGGAGCACCTCGGCGACGTGGTCGCTGTAGCGCCGCTCGTGGACCAGCGCGACCATGTCCGCGTTGTCGAAGATGTACTGCAGCTCGGCGGGCACGTAGCGGTAGTTCACGTTGATCGCGACCGCGCGCAGCTTGTACGCCGCGAGCATCGCCTCCAGCGCTTCGATCGAGTTCCTGGAGTACACACCGATGTGCGCACCCGGTCCGACGCCCTTGGCGGCGAGGTGGTGGGCCAGCTGATTGGACCGCTGCTCCAGTTCCGCGAACGTCACCTGGCGCTCGCCGCAGACCACTGCGACGCGCTCAGGGACCATGTCGACTGCGTGCTCGAAGAGATCTGCGATGTTGAGTGCCACCCGAAAAAAGTAGAACGTGTTATCGCCAATGGCAAGGGGGCGGGAGCGCTACCGCGAAACGGGCGGTTCGCCATGGAAGAACCCGATGGGCAGCACGAAACCGCGTGCGGGGAGAGCGCTCCTGCCACCGCACGCGGTCGCGCACCGATCACCGCAGGTCAGATGGCCTTCTCGCGGCCTTCCCAGTACGGATCGCGCAGCTTGCGCTTGTAGAGCTTGCCGTTGGGATCGCGCGGCAGCTCATCGATGTAGTCGATGCTGCGCGGCACCTTGAACTTGGCCAGCCGCTCCTTCGCGTAGGCCAGGAGCTCCGCGGACAGCTCATCGCCCGCAGCGACGCCCTCGGCGGGCTGGACGACGGCCTTGACCTCCTCGCCCCAGTCGTCGTGCGGCACGCCGAACACCGCCACGTCGGCGACCTTGTCGTGCACCGACAGCGCGTTCTCGATCTCCGCGGGGTAGATGTTCACGCCACCCGAGATGATCATGTCGTTGCGCCGGTCGCACAGGTAGAGGTAGCCGTCGGAGTCGAGGTAGCCGACGTCGCCCAGGGTGAACAGGTCACCCACCCGCGCTTCCTGGGTCTTCTTCTTGTCGTTGTGGTACTCGAAGGTCGAGCCGCCCATCTGCATGTAGACGGTGCCGATCTCACCGGCCGGCAGCTGCTCGCCGTCATCGCCGAGCACGCTGACCACCGAACCCGGCCACGGCTTGCCCACCGAACCGGGCTTGCGCAGCCACTCGTCGGCCATGATCGTCGTGCCGCCGCCCTCGGTGGCCGCGTAGTACTCCACGACCACCGGGCCCCACCAGTCCAGCATCGCGCGCTTGACCTCCTGCGGGCACGGCGCGGCGCCGTGGATCATGGTGCGCAGCGAGGACACGTCGTAGCGCGCGCGAGTCTCCTCCGGCAGCGCCAGCAGCCGGTGGAACTGGGTGGGAACCATGTGGCTGTGCGTGACGCGGTGCCGCTCGATCAGCCGCAGCATCTCCTCGGCACCCCAGCGGTCCATCAGCACGGCCGCGTGCCCGAACTGGATGGAGATGCTCACGAAGTTGAGCACCGCCGTGTGGTACAGCGGCGACCCGCACAGGTGCACGTGATCGTCGAAGGGCTTGAGCCCGAAGACTCCGAAGAACCACGCGTTGGCCGCCGGGACGTCGTCCGGGTCGGACCCGCTCAGCGGCCTGCGCACGCCCTTGGGTCGACCGGTGGTCCCGGAGGTGTAGAGCATCGGCGAACCCGTGGTGCGCGCGTCGGGCCGCTTGGCGGGTTCGTCCGCGCCGAGGTTCGCCAGCGGCTGGAACCCCGGCACCTCGCCGACGGCGAAGCGCGCCGCGCTGGGCAGCCCGCTGCGCGCGGCGGCGTCGGAGGCGGCGTCGGCGAAGCGCTCGTGCGCGATGAACGCCTTGGCCCCGCTGTCCTCGACGATGTAGGCGACCTCGGCACCGACCAGGTGCCAGTTCACGGTCACCACGTACAGCCCGGTCTGGATCGCGGCGAAGTACGCGGCCAGCAGGTCCGCGCCGTTGGGCAGCATCAGCACGATGCTGTCGCCCGGTTCCAGCCCCATGCTCTGCAACCCGCGGCCGTACCGGTCGGCGGCGGCGGCGAGCTCGGCGTAGGTCACCGAGCCACCGTCCGGCGAGACCACGGCCGTGCGGTTCGGCTGCTGGTCGGCGATGTTCCACAGTCCTATGTCGGCCACGGCGGACTCCTGTCGACGGCGTGAGCTTTCCCCAGCCGAACAAACCTAGAACGTGTTGCAGTTGTTGAGCAAGGTCGCGGACCGAACCGGCTGCCGACACCCCGGCCCGCACCTCCACGACGCCGAGAACATATTTCAGTTCTGGACGGCGTCGGCGACCGACCGGACGTGCTCGACGTCGCGGCAGCCGACCAGCAGCACGTCCACGCCGGACTTCTCCCACACCGCGATCCGCTCCCGGACGTGGTCGCGGTCGCCGATGATGGCCACGTCGTCGACCACCTCGTCCGGCACCGCCGCCACCGCCTCCTCGCGGCGACCCGCGGCGAAGAGCCGCTCGATGTCGGAAACCGCCTCGTCATAACCCATCCGGCGGAACAGCTCGGCGTGGAAGTTCATCCCCGGCGCCCCCATCCCGCCGAGGTAGAGGGCCACCGACGGCTTGAGCTTGGCGCGCTCGGCCTCCGGGTCGTCGGTGACCACGACCTGGCAGGTCGCGGCCACCTCGAACTCCTCGCGGGTGCGGCGAGCACCCTCGCGGGCGAAGCCCTCGGCGAGCCACTCCTCGTACATCGTGCCGACCCGGGGCGAGTAGTAGACCGCGATCCAGCCGTCGGCGATCTCGGCGGTCTGCGCGACGTTCTTCGGACCCTCCGCGCCCAGCCAGATCGGCAGGTCCGGGCGCAGCGGGTGGGTGATGGGCTTGAGCGGCTTGCCCAGCCCGAGCGAACCGGGACCGTCGTAGGGCAGCCGGTGGTGCGGTCCGTCGTTGCGGATCGGCGCCTCGCGCGCCAGCACCTGCCGCACGATCGAGACGTACTCCCTGGTCCGGGCCAGCGGCTTGGCGAACGGCTGGCCGTACCAGCCCTCCACCACCTGCGGACCGGAGACGCCCAGGCCGAGGATCGCGCGGCCGCCGGAGAGGTGGTCGAGGGTCAGGGCGTGCATCGCGCAGGACGCCGGCGAGCGCGCCGACATCTGCGCGACCGACGTGCCCAGCCGGACCTCGCGGGTGTCCGAACCCCACCAGGCCAGCGGCGTGAAGGCGTCCGAACCCCACGACTCGGCGGCGAAGACGGCGTCGAATCCGACCCGATCAGCTTCGAGAACGAGTTCTTGAGCGTTTTGCGGTGGAGCAGCACCCCAGTACCCGAGCTGCAGTCCTACTTTCACTTGTGAACCTCCCTTTCCCGGCCGCCGGCGGACCCTGCCCATACTGCACCGGATATTGCCGGGATGGCGAGAACATGTTTCACTTCTGGTTGTGACTGGGATCTCCGAACCGCTCAGCGCCCCGCTCAACATCGGCTTCGACTACACCCGTTCGCTCGGGACCGTGCACGGCCGATTCGCCACGTCGCTGCGCGATGGCGGCATCATCGGCGTGCGCGGCAGCGACGGCCGGGTGCACGTGCCGCCCATCGAGTACGACCCGGACACCGCCGCCCCGCTGGACGACTTCGTCGAAGTCGGCAGCCAGGGCACGGTGGTGAGCTGGACCTGGATGCCCGAACCGCTGCCCGGCCAGCCGCTGGAGCGCGCGTTCGCCTGGGCGCTGGTGCGCCTCGACGGCGCCGACACCCCGCTGCTGCACGCCGTGGACGTGCCCGGCCCCGAGGCGATCTCCACCGGGATGCGCGTGCAGGTCCGCTGGGCGGCCGAGCGCGGCAACGGGATTCGCGACATCGCCTGCTTCGAACCCGCCGGCACCACAGAGCAGCTGGAACCGGCCGGGGGTGATCCGGTGACGATGCTGACCACACCGGTGAACCTCGACTACACCCACTCCGCCTCCCCGGAGGAGAGCCGCTACCTGGAAGGGCTCGTCGAGGGACGGCTGCTGGGCCAGCGCTGCCCCGCCTGCGCGAAGGTCTACATGCCGCCGCGCGGCGCCTGCCCCACCGACGGCGTGCCCACGGTCGAGGAGGTGGAGCTGCCCGACACCGGGATCGTGACGACGTTCTGCATCGTCAACGTCCCGTTCCTGGGCCAGCGCATCAAGCCCCCGTACGTCGGCGCCTACATCCTGCTCGACGGCGCCGACATCGCCTTCCTGCACCTGGTCCTGGGCTGCGAGGCCGATCAGGTGCGGATGGGCATGCGGGTCAAGGCGTCGTGGAAGCCGCGCGACCAGTGGGGCCACACGCTGGAGAACATCGACCACTTCGAACCGACCGGGGAACCGGACGCGGCGTTCGAAACCTACGCCCACCACCTGTGAAGGAGCTGGAATGACTGACGTCGCCGTCGTCGGCTTCGCACAGGCACCGAACGTGCGCGCCACCAGCGGCACCACGAACGGTGTCGAGATGCTGGTCCCCATCTTCCAGGAGGTCTTCTCCCAGACCGGGCTGTCGAAGTCCGACATCGGCTTCTGGTGCTCGGGATCGTCGGACTACCTCGCCGGACGCGCCTTCTCGTTCATCGCCGCGATCGACGCGATCGGCGCGGTCCCGCCGATCAACGAGTCGCACGTCGAGATGGACGCCGCCTGGGCGCTGTTCGAGGCGTGGGTGAAGATCCAGACCGGCGAGGTGGACACCGCGCTGGTCTACGGCTTCGGCAAGTCCTCGGCCGGGAACCTGCGCCGCACGCTGGCCCTGCAGCTCGACCCCTACTCGGTCGCGCCGCTGTGGCCTGACTCGGTGAGCATCGCCGGACTGCAGGCCCGGATGGGTCTCGACGCCGGGGACTACACCGAGCACGACATGGCCGAGGTCGCCGCGCGAAACCGCGCTTGCGCCAAGGGGAACCCGAGCGCGCAGATCTCCGGGGCGTTCGACCCGCAGGAGCTTCTGTCCGAGCCCTACCTCGCCGATCCGCTGCGCGCGCACGACTGCGCGCCGATCACCGACGGGGCCTCGGTGATCGTGCTGGCCTCCGCCGAGCGCGCCCGGGAGATCCGCGAGCGGCCCGCCTACATCGGCGGGATCCAGCACCGCATCGAGTCCGGCAGCCTCGGCGCCCGCGATCTGCGCCGCTCGGCCTCCACCGAGGCCGCGGGCACGGCGCTGGGCACCGACGGGGTCGAGATCGCCGAGCTGCACGCGCCTTTCACCCACCAGGAGATCGTGCTGCGCCGCGCGCTCGGGCTGGGCGAGTCGGTGTCGGTCAACCCCTCGGGCGGGGCGCTGTGCGGGAACCCGATGTTCGCGGCCGGGCTGTCGCGCATCGGCGAGGCGGCCACGCAGGTCTTCGAGGGCAGGGCCGGAAAGGTGCTGGCGCACGCGACGAGCGGTCCCGCGCTGCAGCAGAACCTGGTGTGCGTGATGGAGGGACGAGCCTGATGGGCAAGCAGTTGGCGGCCGTGCTGGGTACCGGCCAGACCCACCACACCAGCAAGCGGCTGGACGTCTCGATGGCCGGGATGTGCCGCGAGGCGGTGGACCGCGCGATGGCCGACGCCGGGGTGGACTGGCCGGACATCGACGCGGTGGTGGTCGGCAAGGCACCGGACCTGTTCGAGGGCGTGATGATGCCCGAGCTGCACCTGGCCGACGCGCTGGGCGCCACCGGGAAACCGATGCTGCGGGTGCACACCGCGGGATCGGTGGGCGGATCCACCGGCAACGTGGCGGCGAGCCTGGTGCAGGGCGGCGTGCACAAGCGCGTGCTGGCGGTGGCGTTCGAGAAGCAGTCCGAGTCCAACGCGATGTGGGCGCTGTCGATCGTCCCGCCGTTCAGCATGCCGGTCGGAGCGGGAGCGGGCGGCTACTTCGCGCCGCACGTGCGCTCCTACATCCGCCGCTCCGGTGCGCCGACGCACACCGGGGCGATGGTGGCGGCCAAGGACCGGCGCAACGGCGCTCGAAACCCCTACGCGCACCTGAAGCAGCCGGACATCACGGTGGATTCGGTGATGTCCTCGCAGATGCTGTGGGACCCGATCCGCTACGACGAGACCTGCCCGTCGTCCGACGGGGCGTGCGCGGTGGTCATCGGCGACGAGGCCAGCGCGAACGGCCGCACAGCGGCGTGGATCCACGCCACCGCGATGCGCACCGAGCCGACCACGTTCGCCGGCCGCGACCAGGTCAACCCCCAGGCGGGCAGGGACGCGGCGGCGGCGCTGTGGAAGCAGGCCGGGATCACCGACCCGCTGACCGAGGTCGACGCGGCCGAGATCTACGTGCCGTTCTCCTGGTTCGAGCCGATGTGGCTGGAGAACCTCGGTTTCGCCGCCGAGGGCGAGGGCTGGAAGCTCACCGAAGCCGGCGAGACCGCCATCGGCGGCCGCATTCCGGTCAACCCCTCGGGCGGGGTGCTGTCCTCGAACCCGATCGGCGCCTCCGGTCTGCTGCGCTTCGCCGAGGCGGCGCGGCAGGTCACCGGCGATTCCGGGGAGAACCAGGTCGACGGAGCCCGGATCGCGCTCGGCCACGCCTACGGCGGCGGTTCGCAGTACTTCTCCATGTGGGTCGTCGGATCGAACAAACCGGGAGCCTGACATGAAGTTCACGATGTCGGTGGCGATGACGCCGCTGGACCAGCTCGTCGAGCTCGCGCGCACCGCCGAGGAGTGCGGGTTCGCCTCGGTCGCGCTGCCGGATTCGCTGTTCTACTCCGAGAAGGTCTCCGCCGAGTACCCCTACACGCCCGACGGGTCCCGGATGTGGGACGCCGACACGCCGTGGGTGGATCCGCTGATCGCCACCGCGGCCATGGGTGCGGCGACCTCGCGGCTGCGGTTCTACACCTCGGTGCTCAAGCTCGGCCCTCGCAACCCGGTCCTGCTGTCCCGGCAGCTGGCCTCGGTCGCGTCGATGACCGGCAACCGCTTCGGCCTCGGGCTCGGGCTGGGCTGGGCGCCCGAGGAGTTCGAGTGGTGCGGTGCACCGTACGCCAAGCGCGGAGCGCGGGTCGACGAGATGATCGAGATCATCCGGCTGGTCCTGGGCGGCGGAATGGTGGAGTACCACGGGAAGTTCTTCGACTTCGACAAGCTGCAGATCTCCCCCGCGCCGTCCGAGCCGATGCCGATCTACGTCGGCGGGCACACCGAGCCGGCTCTCAAGCGCGCCGCGCGGGTGGGAGACGGCTGGGCCTCGGCGATGATGAAGCTCTCCGAGCTGCGCGAGACGATCGACCGGCTCGGCGAGCTGCGCGCCTCCTACGACCGCGCCGACGTGCCCTTCGAGATCCAGGCGGTGTGCATCGACCGGTTCGGCGTCGACGGCTACCGCGAGCAGGCCGAGGTGGGCGTCACCGACGCGATCGTGGTGCCGTGGATCTTCGACGGGCACGGCTTCGACGCCCCGCTGGAGGCCAAGAAGGACTCCATCCGCAAGTTCGCCGCCGAAGTCATCGAGAACGTCTGAGGAGGCCGGAGATGAGCGGAGTGCACTGGAAGGCGACCCGCGAGTCGCATCCCGCCCGCGACGCCGCCATGGCGTCGATGGAGGCTGTGGCACGGGGCGCGAAGGACGAATGGCTCGCGCTGTTCGCCTCCGACGCGGTGGTGGAGGACCCGGTGGGACCGTCGGTGTTCGACCCCGACGGCAAGGGGCATCACGGGCGCGAGGGGATCTCGGCGTTCTGGGAGATCGCGATCGCCCAGGCCGAGCGCATCGAGTTCCACATCGAGGACTCCTTCGCCTGCGGCAGCGAGGTCGCCAACACCGGCAAGATCACCACCCACCTGCCCGACGGCTCGGCGATGGACGCCGAAGGCGTCTTCTCCTACCGCGTCAACGACGAGGGCCGCATCCAGGCCCTCAGGGCCTTCTGGGAGTTCGACCGCGCAGTGGCCACCCTGCACTGACCCCGAACCGATGGCGCCGTTCCCCCGCGGGGGAACGGCGCCGTCGCATCTCCGGGGAACCCGATCACCACGTCGCGGCCGACAACGACCCGCTCCGCCCGCTCACCCCACAACATGCCTCGACCCCCGCACCGGTTCACGATTCCAGTGGAAATCAGGGACCCGACTTCCACTGAAATCGTGGAACCAGCCGGCGGGGCGGGACCGCGGTGCCCCGGCCCTCGGGGCTGGACACCGTCGGGTCACCGGTGCTCGGGATGGCGGAGCGCCGTCGGGGTCAGCGGTACTGGACGCGGTACTCCTTGATGCCGTTGAGCCAGCCGGAGCGGAGCCGGCGGGGCTCTTCCAGCTGCCGGATGTCGGGCATGTGGTCGGCGATGGCGTTGAAGATCAGATCCATCTCCAGCCGCGCCAGGCTCGCGCCCAGGCAGTAGTGCGCGCCCGTGCCGCCGAATCCGACGTGCGGGTTCGGGTCGCGGGTGATGTCGAACTTCTCGGGCTGGTCGAAGACCTCGGGGTCGAAGTTGGCCGAGCTGTAGAACATCCCGACCCGCTCGCCCTTCTTGATCTGCACCCCCGACAGCTCGGTGTCGGCCATCGCGGTGCGCTGGAAGGACACCACCGGGGTGGCCCAGCGGACGATCTCGTCGGCGGTGGTCTCCGGGCGCTCGCGCTTGTACAGCTCCCACTGGTCGGGGTTCTGCATGAAGGCGTGCATGCCGTGGCTGATCGCGTTGCGCGTGGTCTCGTTGCCCGCCACCGCCAGCAGGATCGTGAAGAACCCGAACTCGTCGTCGCTGAGCGCGCTGCCGTCGACGTCGGCCTCGACGAGCTTGGTGACGATGTCGTCCATCGGGCACTTGCGCTTCTGGTCGGCCACGCCCATGAAGTAGCCGAGCATCTCCGCGGCGGCGGTCTCCGGGTCGATGTCGTACTCGGGGTCGTCGTAGGCGACCATCTGGTTGGACCAGTCGAAGATGTCCTTGCGGTGGTCCTGCGGCACGCCCAGCAGCTCCGCGATCGCCTGCAGCGGCAGTTCGCAGGCGATGTCGGTGACGAAGTCGCCCGTGCCGGACTCCAGGGCTCCGGAGGCGATCGCCTCCGCCCGCTGGTGCAGCACCTCCTTGAGGCTGTTGACCGCGCGCGGCGTGAACCCGCGCGCCACCAGGCGCCGCACCTTGGTGTGCTCCGGCGGGTCGATGTTGAGCATGACGAACCGCTGCATCTCGATCTGCTCGCGGGTCATCTCCTCGTTGAACCGGATGATCGCGGTGTTCTCGTAGGTCGAGAACACGTCGCTGCGCCGGGAGATCTCCTTGACGTCCGCGTGCCGGGTGACGACCCAGTACCCCTCGTCGTCGAAACCCGACTTCCGGAACGGTTGCTTGTTCCACCAGATGGGCGCGGTACGCCGGAGCTCCGCGAATTCCTCCAGCGGCACCCGCTCGGAGTAGAGGTCGGGGTCGGTGAAGTCGAAGCCTTCCGGAAGGCTCGGTGCTACCACGGCTACCTCCTGCGCTGCACGAACTGAAACGAGTTCTATGTGAAGAGAACCACAAGAAGCGGGTTCGGTAAACCCCTTTCACCGCACATGAATCCCACAGCCAAAGGGAAAGATCGTTTGGCGATCGACCGCACCATGGCGCATGGGGATAACATGTTCTAGATTTGAGCCGGCAGTGATCGCGGGTGAGAGGAGATTCAGGTGGGCACTCCGGTGATCGTGGAGGCGGTGCGCACGCCGATCGGCAAGCGCAAGGGCTGGTTGTCCGGGCTGCACGCCTCGGAGATCCTCGGCGCCGCCCAGCGCGGCCTGCTCGACCGCGCGGGCATCGACCCGGCGTCGGTGGAACAGGTCATCGGCGGCTGCGTCACCCAGGCGGGCGAGCAGGCGGGCAACATCACCCGGACCGCGTGGCTGCACGCCGGACTCCCCCGGGAAACCGGCGCCACCTCGATCGACGCGCAGTGCGGATCGGCGCAGCAGGCCACCCACCTCATCGCCGGGCTCATCGCCACCGGCGCCATCGAGATCGGCGTCTCCTGCGGCGTCGAGGCGATGACGCGGGTGCCGCTGGGCAGCAACATCGGCACCGACGTGGGACGCCCGAAGCCCGATTCCTGGGACATCGACCTGCCCAACCAGTTCCTGGCCGCCGACCGCATCGCGGCCCGCCGCGGCATCACCCGCGACGACCTGGACCGGTTCGGCGTCCGCTCGCAGGAGCGGGCCCGGCTGGCGTGGCAGGAGGGGCGCTTCGACCGGGAGATCGTCCCGGTCCGCGTCGGCGACGACGAGGCCACCCGCGACCAGGGGCTGCGCGAGACCAGCCTCGACGCCCTCGGCGGTCTCAAGCCCGTCCTCGACGGCGGGCTGCACACCGCGGGCAGCTCCTCGCAGATCTCCGACGGCGCGGCGGCTCTGCTGCTCATGGACTCCGACCGCGCCCAGGCCCTGGGACTGCGCCCGCGCGCCCGGATCGTCTCGCAGTGCCTGGTGGGCGCCGAGCCCTACTACCACCTGGACGGTCCGGTGCAGGCCACCGAGCGGGTGCTCAGCCGCAGCGGCATGAAGATCGGCGACATCGACGTCTTCGAGGTCAACGAGGCGTTCGCCTCGGTCGTGCTGTCCTGGGCCGGCGTCCACGGGCCCGACCTGGACCGCGTCAACGTCAACGGCGGCGCCATCGCGCTGGGCCACCCGGTCGGCAGCACCGGCGCCCGCCTGCTCACCTCGGCCCTCCACGAGCTCGAGCGCAGCGACGGCACCACGGCCCTGGTCACCATGTGCGCAGGAGGAGCCCTCTCCACGGGCACCATCATCGAACGACTCTGACCACCGCAAACGCGGGCCGCCTCGACCACCCACCCGAGGCGGCCCGCGCGCTCACCACCCACAACAACCCCGACCACCGGCCTCACGAAGCCGCCCGAGAACACGACTCCCCACCCAGCCGCGCTCAGCGGAGGGGCGGGGAGCGTCGGATTACCGCAGTGATCGGGTCCCCGAACACGGCCGCAACCCGTCCCCCGTTTACGGCGGTATTCCGGGTTACCGGATTACCGCCGTGTTCCGGTACCTGATTGCTGCGGTGTTCAGGGTTCGGTTCGCGGCCGTGTTCGTGAAAGCCGGCGCGTGGGTTGTCGTGGGATCGGGTTTCAGAGCCAGTCGTCCGGGGTTCCGGTGAGGAAGTCCTCCGGCCAGTACTGGGCCGGGGTGGTCGGGCGGGTGATGCCCGTGTAGGCGCCCTTGTAGAACAGGAGCGGGTCCTCCTCCGTGGCCTCGCCGAGGGTGTGGACCCTGCCGAGGACGACGTGGTGGTCACCGCCGTCGAGGACCGACTCCACGGCGCAGTCGAGCCACGTGAGGGCACCGTCGAGGACCGGGGAGCCCGAGGGCGCCGGGGACCAGGTCAAGTCGGCGAACTTGTCCTCGCCCCTGCGGCCGAACACCGTGGAGACGTCGCGCTGTCCTGCCGCCAGGACGTTGACGCAGAAATGGCCGGCGCGGTCGATCAGCGGCCACGTGCGGGAGGTCTTGCCCGGGCAGAACAGCACCAGCGGCGGGTCCAGGGACAACGCCGAGAAGGACTGGCAGGCGAAACCCACCGGCTCTCCGTCGCAGACGGCGGTCACGACCGTGACGCCGGTGCAGAAGTGCCCGAGCGTCCGCCGGAACGCGGCGCCGTCGACCTCCGGGACCACGGCTTCCATCGCCCCTCCCCTCACTGCGGCCGGTTTCCGACGCTGAAGTCGTGACCCCACAGGCTGACCGCCGTGCTCTCGCGGGCGATCCAGTCATCGTCGTCGACCTGCCTTCCCTCGCAGCCGAATTCGACGTCGAACCCGCCCGGGGTCTTCATGTAGAACGACAGCATCAGGTCGTTGACGTGCCTGCCCAGCGTCGCCGACATCGGCACCTTCCGCCGGTAGGCGCGGTCGAGGGTGAGCCCGACGTCGTCGACGTCGGCGACCTCCACCATCAGGTGCACGATGCCGCTGGGCGTGGGCATCGGCAGGAACGCCAGGCTGTGGTGGCGCGGGTTGCAGCCGAAGAACCTCAGCCACGCGGGATCGCCGTCGGCGGGCCTGCCGACCAGCTCCGGCGGCATCCGCATCGAGTCGCGCAGCTTGAACCCGAGGACGTCGCGGTAGAACCGCAGCGCCGCCTCGTCGTCGTGGGTGGACAGCACCACGTGCCCCAGGCCCTGCTCGTCGGTGACGAACGTGTGCCCGTAGGGGCTGACGACCCGCCGGTGCTGCAACGCCGCGCCGTGGAAGACCTCCAGCTCGTTGCCCGAGGGGTCGCTGAAGCGGATCAGCTCCATCACCCGCCGGTCCGCGAGCTCGTCGGCGGTCCCCTCCTTGAACGGAACCCCGTTGGCGTTCAAGGAGTCCCGCACCTCCTGCAGGCCGGCCGCGTGCTCGGCCTCCCAGCCGGCGTGCAGCAGCCGGTCCTGCGAACCGGGCACGATCACCAACCGCGCCGGGAAGTCGTCCATGCGCAGGTACAACGCGTCCGGGTCGTTCCCGCTGCCCTCGACCATGCCGAGGACCTTCAGGCCGTACACCCGCCACGCCTCGATGTCGGTGGCCTCGATGCGCAGGTACCCGAGCGAGCGAATGCCCATGGTCGAACCCTCCCTTGCCAAGTCAGTCGATCAGGAAATCTCGGGTGATGCGGTTGAACTCGTCGAACTTCTCCAGCTGCGCCCAGTGCCCGCAGCGGCCGAACACGTGCAGCTGCGCGCGCGGGATGAGCTTGAGCGCCACCAGCGCCCCGTCCAGCGGGTTGACCCGGTCCTCGCGTCCCCAGATCAGCAGCACCCGCTGCCGCAGCTTGTAGGCCTCCCTCCACAGCAGGCCCTCCTCGAAGGACTCCGGCTGGGAGAAGGACTTTCCCATCGCCTTCATCGCGGCCAGCGATTCCGGTGCGCTCGCAGCGGCGAAGCGCTCGTCGAGCAGTTCCTCGGTGATCAGCGACTGGTCGTAGACCATCGTCCGCAGGAACGCTTCGAGCTTCTCCTTGGTCGGTCCGGGCGGCGCCGCGAACTGGCCGAGCTTCTGCACGCCTTCGGTGGGGTCGGGCGCGAACACGTTGATGCTCAACCCGCCCGGCCCCATCAGCACCAGTCGGCCCGCGCGCTCCGGGAAGTTCAGCGCGAAGCGCACCGCGGTGCCGCCGCCGAGCGAGTTGCCCAGCAGGTGCGCCTTGTCGACGCCCAACGCGTCGAAAAGCTCATTGAGCGCGTTGGCGCTGTGGGTGAAGTACTGGCCGTGCTCGGTCGGTTTCGACGACTTGCCGAACCCGGGCTGGTCCACGGCGATGACGTGGAACTCCTCGGCGAAGGCGGCGATGTTGCGGCTGAAGTTGCTCCACGCCGACGCCCCGGGCCCACCGCCGTGCAGCATGACCACAGTGGACTCGTTGTCGACTCCGGCTTCGTGGTAGTGCAGCGTCAGCCCGGAGGGCAGCGTCGCGCCCTGGCTCTTGATCTCCACCATCAGACCATCGAATCCTTCACCGGTAGACCGAATTCCCCGCTGCCGAACATCGTGTAGGCGCGCTCGGCGTCGTTGGCCGCGTGCACCCGGCCGGCGTGCGCGTCCCGCCAGAACCGCTGGATCGGCGTACCGGCCTGCAACGCCCGGCCGCCGGAGTTCTCGAAGAGCCGGTCCACCGCGGAGATCGCCCGCGCGGTGCCGCGCACCTGGTCGCGCCGGGCCTTGAGCCGCAGCGACATCGGCACCTCCTCACCGGCTTGGAGCAGGGCGAGCTCCTCGGCGATGTTGGTGGACAGCTGCAGCCACGCGGCGTCGATCTCGCTGGCCGCCTCGGCGATGCGGACCTTGGCGAACGGGTCGTCCTTGGCCTGCTCACCGGCGTAGGCGGCACGGACCCGCTTGGCCTGGTGCTCCACGTGCGCGTCGTAGGCGCCCTGCGCCATGCCGATGATCGGGGCGGTGATCGTCGAGGGGTGCACCGTTCCCCACGGCAGCCGGTACAGCGGCGCGGTGTTGATCTCGTGGCCGGGGCACTGGGTCTTCGACATGGCCATGAAGCTCAACGCCCGGTGGGAGGGGATGAACACGTCGTCCACGACGATGTCGTTGCTGCCGGTGCCGCGCAGGCCGACGGTGTCCCACACGTCGTTGATGGTGTAGTCGCCCAGCGGCAGCAGGTAGGTGCAGAAGTCGACCATCTTGCCCTCGCCGTCGAGCGCGGGCCCGCCGACGAACACCCAGCCGGCGTGGTCGCACCCGGAGGAGAAGCTCCACTTGCCGGACAACCGGTAGCCGCCGTCGACGACGGTGGCCTTGCCCATCGGCGCGTAGGAGGAGGAGATCCGCGTGGTGGTGTCCTCGCCCCAGACGTCGTCCTGCGCCTGCTGCGGGAACAGCGCCAGGTGCCAGGGGTGCACCCCGAGGATGGAGGCGACCCAACCGGTGGAGCCGCAGGCGCTGGCGATGAGCTTCACCGCGGTGTAGAACTCCACCGGGTCGGCCTCGTAGCCGCCGTAGCGCTTGGGCTGCAGCAGCGCGAAGAAGCCCGCGTCCTGCAGTTCGGCGATGGATTCCGCCGGGACCTTGCGGCCGTCCTCGGCCTGCTGCGCGCGATCGCGCAGCGAGGGAAGCAGCTTGCGCACCGCTTCGAGAACTTCTGTGCTGTCCCGCTCACTCATGCAGCGCTCCGTTCGAGAGTTCGGGTCGTGTCACTCGGCCTGTTCGCGCTGGAGCTCCAACGCGATGTCGATCAGCTGGTCCTCCTGGCCGCCGACGAGCTTGCGCTCACCGGCTCGGACCAGCAGCTGCGCCTGGCTGACGCCGTAGCGCTCGGCCTGGTTGGCGGCGTGCTTGAGGAAGCTGGAGTACACCCCGGCGTAGCCCATCATCAGCGCGGAGCGGTCCAGCAGGCATTCTTCGGGCATCGCCGGGCGCACCACGTCCTCGGCCGCGTCGGCGATGGCGAAGAAGTCGACCCCGGTCCGGAACCCGAGCTTGTCGCACACCCCGACGAAGGCCTCGACCGGCGTGTTGCCCGCTCCGGCGCCGAAACGCCGTGCGCTGCCGTCGATCTGGACGGCACCGGCACGTGCGGCGGCGACCGAGTTGGCCACGGCGACACCGAGGTTCTCGTGGCCGTGGAAGCCGATCTGCGCGTCACCGCCGATCTCGGCGTCCAGCGCCGAGACCCGTTCGGCGACCTGCTCGAGCACCAGCGCACCGGCGGAGTCGACGACGTAGACGCACTGGCAGCCGGCGTCGACCATGATCCTGGCCTGCTTGGCCAGCACCTCCGGCGGCTGGGAGTGCGCCATCATCAGGAATCCGACGGTCTCCATCCCCTGGTCGCGCGCGAGCCCGAAGTGCTGCACGGACACGTCGGCCTCGGTGCAGTGGGTGGCGATCCGGCACACCGAGGCGCCGTTGTCGCGCGAGATGACGATGTCGTCGGTGACGCCGACGCCGGGCAGCATCAGCACGGCGATCTTGGCGTTGCGCGCGGTCTCGGCGGCCAGGGTGATCAGCTCCTGCTCCGGCGTGCGGGAGAAGCCGTAGTTGAAGGAGGATCCGCCGAGCCCGTCGCCGTGGGTCACCTCGATCACCGGCACACCGGCGCCGTCGAGCGCGGTGACGATGTCGCGCACCTCGTCGGCGGTGAACTGGTGGCGCTTGTGGTGCGAGCCGTCGCGCAGCGAGGTGTCGGTGATGCGCAGGTCCAGCTCGTCGCTGTAGGTCTTGGGCAGTCCGGTCACCGCGCGGCCTCCTTCTGCAGCGCCCCGGTGCGGGCGAGCTCGTCGCCGACCCGCACCGCGGCGGCGGTCATGATGTCGAGATTCCCGGAGTACTTGGGCAGGAAGTCGCCCGCGCCTTCGACCTCGACGAACACCGCGACGCGGGCCTGACCGCCGGTGACGGCCGAGGGCGGGTCGAACTGCGGCTCGGACAGCAGCCGGTATCCGGGGACGTACTCGGCGATGTCGGCGGCCATGCGGGTGATCGATTCGCCGATGGCGTCGGTGTCGGCGTCGGCCGGGATGGCGCAGAAGATGGTGTCCCGCATGATCATCGGTGGGTCGGCGGGGTTGAGCACGATGATCGCCTTGCCGCGCTCGGCTCCCCCGATGACCTCGATGCCCTTGGCGGTGGTGCGGGTGAACTCGTCGATGTTCGAGCGGGTTCCGGGCCCGGCCGACACCGAGGAGACCGAGGCGACGATCTCGGCGTAACCGACCGGGACGACTCGCGACACGGCGTGCACGATCGGGATGGTCGCCTGCCCGCCGCAGGTGATGAGGTTGATGTTGGGCGCGTCGAGGTGCTCGTCGATGTTGACGGGCGGGACGACGTAAGGCCCGACGGCGGCCGGCGTGAGGTCGATGGCGCGGATGCCGCGCTCGGCGTAGCGCGGCGCGTTGGCCTTGTGCACGTAGGCCGAGGTCGCCTCGAAGACGATGTCCGGGGTCTCGTTCTCCAACAGCCAGTCCACGCCCTCGGCGCTGGTGGTCACGCCCAGGTCGACCGCGCGGCGGAGGCCGTCGCTGTCCGGGTCGATGCCGATCATCCAAGCCGGTTCGACGTGTTCGGCCCGGCTGAGCTTGTAGAGCAGGTCGGTACCGATGTTGCCCGACCCGACGATGGCCGCCTTCGCGGTCATGACGCCCTCCTACGAGTGTGTCGAAGTCCTTTTGCGCATGAGTGCAGGTAGGAGAACCCGAGGGGCTCCGTGGACTCCGCGCGCCACTCCTGATGTCCGCCAATGCACGGCGTCGCGGCGCGCTCGCCGCGAAGCCCCTCAGAACCTCCGGCGGTGCAAGCTGCTTGCCCACTCGCCACAAGAGAAAGCGGCTCCGCCACTTCGATGCACCCCCTAGGGCTTCGCGGTGAGATCGACGGTGCCGAGACCGGTGAACTCGGCGCGGAAGACGTCGCCCGGCAGCAGGTCGATGGCGCGGGTGCAGGAACCGGGCAGCACGACGTTCCCGGCGCGCAGCCGCACCCCGAAACCGGCGACCTTGTTCGCCAGCCAGGCCACGGCGGTGGCGGGGTTGCCCAGCACCGCGTCGGAACGTCCCTCGGCGACGACCTCGCCGTTGCGGTGCAGGACGGCGTCGATGCCGCGCGGGTCGAGCTCGGCGGGCGCCACCCGCTGCGCTCCGAGCACGTAGCCGGCGGAGGAGGCGTTGTCGGCGATGGTGTCGGCGATGCCGATGCGCCAGTCGCGGATCCGGCTGTCGATCAGCTCGATCGAGGGGATCAGCGCCTCGGTGCGGTCGAGCACGCCCTGCTCGTCGCAGTCCGGCGGGATGTCCTCGGCCAGCAGGAATCCGACTTCGACCTCCACGCGCGGGTAGCAGTAGGCGCGGGCATCGATCGGAACGTCCTCGGCCAACCGCATGTCGGCGAGCAGGTGACCGTAGTCGGGTTCGTCGACGCCCATCATCTGCTGCATCGCCGGCGAGGACAGCCCGACCTTGTGCCCGGCGACGGCGATGTCGCGGCGCCGGATGTTGATCAGCTGGATCTCGTAGGCGTCGACCACGTCGATGTCCGGGTGCGACTCGACCAGCGGCGGGATCGGGTCCCGATCCCGCTCGGCCCGCCACAACCGCTCGGCGAGCCCTTCCCGGGTCTCGGCACTGAGCATGCGACCTCCCCGACCCCGAATGGAACAGGTTCCCCATCGCACTGGAACCGGTTCACGTGCTGTTACGCGCTACATCATACCGCCTGACGCGGCAAAATCTATAACATGTTTCAGTTCGCCGTGAGGACGAGTCCGCTGGTGGGGACGCCGGTTCCCGCGGTCACCAGAACGTTGTTCACGTCGTCGACCTGGTTGACCGCCGCGCCCCGGATCTGTCGGACCGCCTCGGCGATGCCGTTCATCCCGTGGATGTAGGCCTCACCCAGCTGACCGCCGTGGGTGTTCAGCGGCAGCCGCCCGCCGTGCTCGATGGCACCGTCGGCGATGAAGTCCTTGGCCTCACCCCGGCCGCAGAACCCGAGTTCCTCGAGCTGGACCAGCACGAACGGCGTGAAGTGGTCGTAGAGGATGCCCACCTGCACGTCCTGCGGACCGATCCCGGACTGCTCCCACAGCTGCCGCGCCACCAGGCCCATCTCCGGTAGACCGGTGATGTCGTCGCGGTAGTAGCTGGTCATGGTGAACTGGTCCGGCCCGCTGCCCTGGGCGGCCCCCGCCACGACCGCAGGCGGGTGGGCCAGGTCGCGAGCGCGGTCCAGGCTGGTCACCACCAGCGCGACCCCGCCGTCGCTCTCCTGGCAGCAGTCCAGCAACCGCAGCGGCTCGGTGATCCACCGCGAGTTCTGGTGGTCCGCCAGGGTGATCGGCCGCTCGTAGAACCAGGCGTTCGGGTTCGTGGCGGCGTGCTTGCGGTCGGCGACCGCGATGCGGCCGAAGTCCTCGCTGGTCACGCCGTAGGAGTGCATGTAGCGGCGGGCGAACATGGCCACCTGCGCGCCCGGTGTGCCCAGGCCCATCGGGTAGGACCAGCTGTTGTCCACGCCCGTGGAGGTCGCCTGCCGGGACAGCCCGGCGTTGAACTGGCCGAACCGCTGCCCGGAGCGCTCGTTGAACGCGCGGTAGCAGACCACGACCTCGGCCATCCCGGTCGCCACCGCCATCGCCGCCTGCTGCACGGTCGCGCAGGCCGCACCGCCGCCGTAGTGGATGCGGCTGAAGTAGCTCAGGTTCGGGATGCCGACCTCGCGGGCCACCGCGACCTCGGTGTTGGTGTCCATCGTGAAGGTCACCAGGCCGTCCACATCGGACGGTTCGATCCCGGCGTCGGCCAGCGCACCGCGCACGCACTCGGCGGCCAGTTGCAGCTCGCTGCGCCCGGAGTCCTTGGAGAACTCGGTCGCGCCGATGCCGGCGATGGCGGTCTTCCCTGAGATCATCGGGCCACCTCCGGGAGTTCCAGCCGCACCCGGCCGGTGACGTGGGTGCCGAGCTGGTTGCGGCCCAGCACCTCGATCACGAACACCTCGTCACCGCGTTCCAGCACCTGTCCGTGCAGGGTGAGCGTGTCGTAGGCGTAGCAGGGAACGCCGAGCTTGATCGACACCCCGCGCACCAGCGCCTCGGGGCCCGCCCAGTCGGTGACGTAGCGCTGCACCAGACCGGTGGTCGTGAGGATGTTGAGGAAGATGTCCTCGGATCCCTTGGCCTGCGCCAGGTCCCGGTCGTGGTGCACGTCCTGGAAGTCGCGGGTGGCGATGGCCGTGCTGACGATGAAGGTGGGAGTCGCGTCGATGCGCTCCTCCGGCAGCGCGTCGCCGATCGCGACCTCGCCCACCGTGCGTGTGCGCGTCAAGGTCATGCTGCCTCCAGTGTTCTGCGGGACACCCGCACCCGGTCGGACGAATGAGCACGCGAAGCGGAAGTGTCACTCATGCGTCCTCCGAAGGTCTCCAGCACGGCAGGGTGAGTTCGTCATCAACGCGCTGGTAGGCGACCTGGACGCGCTGTCCGATGGTCACGTCGTCGGGCTCGACCTCGTGCAGTTCGCCGAGGATTCGCACGCCCTCGTCGAGCTCGACCAGCGCGATCAACAGGGGCAGCTTCTTGCCCGGGATCGCCGGCCGGTGGTGCACGACGTAGCTGTAGACCTCGCCGAGTCCCTCGGAGACCAGGTGCGTGCGCTTGGTGGCCCCGCACTCCGGGCACATCGGCCCCGGCGGGTGGCGCAGCAGCCCGCACCCGCCGCAGCGCTGGATGCGCAGCTCTCCCGCGGCGGTGCCCTCCCAGAAGTAGGCGGTGTCGCGGTTGATCGCGGGACGGATGACCTCGGCCGGCGGCTCCGGTTCCGGCGCGGCCTCAGCGCTGGTGGCTTCGGCCGGTGTGAACTTCAGGACCCGGAACATCATCTCCGCCACCGGTTCGTCACCGGCGTACCAGGTGTTGCGAGTGGTGACGAACCAGCCCTCGCCGAGCCCGGTCGTCTTCGGCCCGACCACCGAGTCGAGCTTGGTGGTGACCGCGACGTGCTCACCGTGCTCGAGGTAGCGGTGGTAGGTCTGGTCGCAGTTGGTCGCGACGACCGAGGTGTACCCGGCCTCGTCGAGCTCGCCCATCATGGCGTAGAGCGGGTCGTCGGGGTCGCGCTGCGGGTTGAGCCCGCCCATCGTCCACACCTGCGCCATCGCCGGCGGCGCGACGAGTCCACCGTGGACGGACTCGGCCGCGGCCTCCGCCGAGGTGTAGACGGGGTTGTCGTCGCCCATCGCCTCGGCCCAGTTGTTGATCATCGGCAGGTTGACCGGATCGCGCGCCGGACGCGGTGCGCTGGGACCGCGCTCGGCGATCCGCTTCGCCGCCAAGCGGATCTCGTCGGCCTCGGTGCTGGTCATGACATTCCCCTCCTCAGCGCGGCACCCGCGGAAGCCCCAGCCCGGCGGTGGCGATCAGTTCTCGCTGCACCTCGCTGACACCGCCTCCGAAGGTCAGCACGATGTTGCGCTTCGCCTGGACGTCCAGCCAGTGCATCAGTTCTGCGGTGTCCTCATCGGACGGATCACCGTGCCGCCCGACGATCTCCTCCAGCTCCCGGCCGAGCATCTGCACGGTCTCCGAGGAGAACACCTTGGTCGCCGACGCGTCGGCGACCTCCACCGGACCGAGCGACGCCGAGGCCGCGACCTGCCAGTTGAGCAGTTCGTTGACCCGCTCGAACGCCCTCGCCCGCGCGAGAACCCTGCGCACGTCGGGCCGTTCGAGCAGGTCCCGCTCGCTCGCCCACGCGTGCACCCGCTCGCGCAGCCCGCCGGTGCGACCGGACGGACCGAGCATGACGCGCTCGTGGTTGAGCTGGGTGGTGATCAGCTTCCAGCCGCGGTCCTGCTCCCCCACCAGCATCGACGCCGGTACTCGCACGTCGTTGAAGTAGGTGGCGTTGACGTGGTGCGAACCGTCGGCGGTGATGATCGGCGTCCACGAGTAGCCGGGATCGCTGGTGTCGACGATCAGGATCGAGATGCCCTTGTGCTTGGGCGCTTCGGGATTCGTGCGGCAGGCCAGCCAGACGTAGTCGGCGTCGTGCCCGCCGGTGGTGAAGATCTTCTGCCCGTTGACCACGTACGAATCGCCCTCGCGCACGGCCGTGGTGCGCAGCGAGGCGAGGTCGGTGCCCGCTTCGGGCTCGGTGTAGCCGATCGCGAAGTGCACGTCACCGGCGAGGATCTTGGGCAGGAAGAAGGACTTCTGCTCCTCGGTGCCGTAGGCCTGCAAGGTCGGTCCGACGGTCTGCAGCGTCACCGACGGCAGCTGCACGTCGGCGCGGGAGGCCTCGTTGGCGAAGATGTACTGCTCGACGTCGCCGAAACCGCGCCCGCCGTACTCCTCGGGCCAGCCCACCCCCAGCCAGCCGTCGCGGCCCATCCGGCGCACCACCGCGCGGTGGGCCTCGTCGTGGCGGTCCACGGCGAGGGCTGCGCGCTCCTCCTCGGCGACGAGGTTGCCGAAGTACTCCCGCAGTTCGGCCTGCAGCTCCCGCTGCTCCTCGGTGAGTTCGATGAACACGGCTTCTCCTCAGGCGTGTCGGGCGAGGACGTCGACGCGGTGCGCGGCGCCGCCTGCGAGCCGCGCCAGGTCCTTGACCTGCGAGTAGTAGCGGTGCATCGGGTAGGTGATGTCCACGCCGAGCCCGCCGTGCAGGTGGTGGCAGGTGTGCATCGCCGCCGGCGCCTGGTCGGTGAGCCAGAACGCGGCGACGTCGAGGTCCTCCCCCGCGTCGCGCCCGGTGCCCAGCCGCCAGGACGCCGACAGCGCCGCGAGGTGCAGGGTCCGGTTGACCACGTAGACGTCGGCGATCTGCTGCGCGACGGCCTGGAACGCCGCGAGCGGCTTGCCGAACTGGTGGCGCGTGCGCAGGTGCTCGGCGGTGAGCTCCAGCGCTCCGGCCACCGCGCCGTCGCCGAGCGCGCACATGCCCGCCAGCGCGCAGTCGTGCACGTCCTGGAGGACCGATTCGCCTGGGGGGCCGAGGATTTCACCGTCGACGCCGTCGAGGTCGACGACCCATTCGGCGCCCACCGAGGACTTCACCGAGTGCAGCGTGACGCCGTCGGCGTGCGGATCGACCAGCACGATCGCGGGGCCGTGCTCGGTGCTCACCGACACGAGCAGCCGGTGCGCGGTGTCGGCGTGCAGGACGCCGGTCTTGCGCCCGGTGACGCGCGTTCCCTCCGCCGTGGTGCGGGGTTTCGCGGGCAGCGGATCGGAGACCTCGTTGAGCGCCGCGCTGAACACCCGCCCCGGCTCGGCGAGCAGCCGCTCCTGCTGGGCCTGCTCGGCGTGCCTGGCGATGGGCAGGACTCCGAGGGCGAGGGTCGCCAGCGCGGGGACGCCGACCCCGGCCTTGCCGACCTCGGCGAGCACCAGACCGACCTCCAGCGGGCCCAGTCCGGCACCGCCGAGCCCCTCGGGCACGGGCAGCGACAGCAGTCCCGACTCGCCGAGCGCTTTCCACACCGACTCATCGAAACCGATTCCAGTTGAGGCGGCGGCCCGCTCGGTCTCCCGCGCCAGAACTTCGGCCGCCAGATCCCGCACTGCCTGCTGCGCCTCTCCGAGCGTGAACTCCATCCCGCCCCCTAGACCAACCCTGGCCATGTTGTGAAACTTGTTCTACTTCTACCGCCTGAGCAAGCTCCGGCGCAAGCCTCGGCACGCACTCGCGAGCCGACCGCGGGAACGATCAGCGAGGCAGCCCGAGGATTCGCTCGGCGACCACGTTGAGCAGGATCTGCGTCGTGCCACCGGCGATCGACAGGGCGCGGGTGAGCAAGACCTCGTGCACCGGTTCGGCCTCCATCACCAGCGCCTCGGCACCGAGCATCTCGACCGCGAGCTCGGCGACGTTCTGGCGGTGCCACACGCCCAGCAGCTTCTCGACGCTGGACTCCGGGCCCGGACCTCGCCCGTGCAGGCTGCGCAGCGTCGACCGCAAGCGCAGCAGCGAACCGGCCAGTCCGTCCACCACCGCGCCGCCGAGCCGTTCGCGCACCGACGGATCGGTGTCCCCGGAAGCCGCCAGCAGCCGTTCGACCTCCTGGCCGATGCTCGACCCGCCGCCCAGTGCGACGCGTTCGTTGGCCAGCGTGGTGCGCGCGAGCTTCCAGCCCTGGCCCGGTTCGGCGACCAGGCATTCGTCGGGGACGAAGACGTCGTCGAGGAACACCTCGTTGAACCGCTCCACGCCGGTGATCTCCCGCAACGGCCGGACCGTGATGCCCTCCGAGGCCATGTCGACCAGGAAGTAGCCGATACCGCGGTGCTTCGGCGCGTCCGGGTCGGTGCGGGCCAGGCAGATGCCCCAGTCCGCTTCCTGCGCGAGGGAGGTCCACACCTTCTGGCCGGTCAGCTTCCAGCCGCCGTCGACGCGCTCGGCCTTGGTGCGCAGCCCGGCGAGGTCGGAACCCGCTCCCGGCTCGGAGAACAGCTGGCACCAGGTGATCTCGCCGCGCAGCGTCTGCCAGACGAACCGCTCGCGCTGGGCGTCGGTGCCGTGCTCGACGATCGTCGGCACCGCCCAGTTGCCCACCACCATGTCGGGACGTCGCACGCCGGCCCGGTCCAGCTCCTCGTCGATGAGCAGCTGCTCGTGGGGGCTCGCTCCGCAGCCGTAGGGCTGGGGCCAGTGCGGGGCGAGGTAGCCGGTCTCGGCGAGCCGGTTGCGCTGCTGCTGCGGCGAGAGCGCGGCGATCTCCTCGACCGCACCGCGGATCTCACCGCGCCGCTCCTCGGGGAGCTCCGCCGCCAGGCTCAGCCGCCGCCGCACGCCGGACGCCGACAGCTCGGCGACGCGGCGGCGCCAACCCGCCGAACCACCGACGGTCTGGCGCAGCGCCAGCGCGCGCCGGAGGTAGAGGTGCGCGTCGTGCTCCCAGGTGAACCCGATGCCGCCGAGCACCTGGATGCAGTCCTTGGCGACCTCCACCGAGGCGTCGAAGACGGCGGCTCCCGCCGCAGCGGCGGCCAGCGGGTGCTCCTCCGGGGCGTCCTCGGCCGCCCGGGCGGCGTCCCAGGAAAGGGCGGTGGCCTTCTCCACCTTGCACAGCATGTGCGCGCAGAGGTGCTTGACCGCTTGGAACGAGCCGATGACCTGGCCGAACTGCTCGCGAGTGCCCGCGTGCTCGACGGCGGTGCGCAGGCACCAGCCGGCGATCCCGACGGCTTCGGCGGCCGCGAGCGTCACCGCGAGGTCGCGCACGTCCCGGTCGGCGACGACGTGGGCGGACGGGACGGTGATGTCGTGCAGCACGACCTCCGCGACCGGCCGGGACACGTCCAGCGACGGGCGCGCTCGCAGCTCCGCCCGCTCGGCCTCGACCAGGAACCACACGTCCCGGTCGTCCACCCGGGCGCACAGCAGCAGGTGGGTCACGCCGGCGGCCCCCGCGACGGCGGCGACACGACCGGAAACCACCAGCCCGTCCCCGGTTTCGGCGCCGACGAGCTCTCCGGGTTCCAGCGCGACCGCAGCGGTGGCCCGGCCCTCGGCGAAGTCGGCGTCGCCGAGCAGCGCGACGGCCACGGCGGTGGACCAGACAGGTCCGGGCACCAGCGCGTCGGCGGCCTGCTCCAGTCCGGCGGCGAGATCGGTCAGCGTGCCGAGACCTTCGGTGATCAAGGAGAACACGCCGATCTCGGTCAGACCGGTCCAGGTCTCCTGCTCGTGCCAGACCGGGGCGTCGACGTTCTCCAGCTTGCGCACCGGATCGGTGCCCGACCCCTCGGCCCACGACCGGATGGACTCCTGCAGGGCCCGCTGCTCCTCGGTGATCGCGATCGGCACTACGCCTCCTCGTCCGCGCCCGCACTGCGAGAATTAGAACATGTTCTAACAAGCTAGCGGGTGGACCGGGTACGCTGCAATGCGCATCAGTACCGATTCGAAAGAGGCACCACGTGACGCAGGGATCGACCACCGACCGCGAGCACCACCCGTCGATGCCTGCGGAACTGCTCGACCTCGCCGAGCAGGCGACCGGGTTCATGCCCACCGACGAGGGCCTGGCGCTGCACGAGACCGCCACGACCTACCTCGGGACCGGCGTGGGCGTCGAAATCGGTACCTACTGCGGGAAGTCCACGATCTTCCTGGGCGCCGCCGCGCGGCACACCGGCGGCCGGATCGTCACCGTCGACCACCACCGCGGCTCCGAGGAGCACCAGCCCGGCTGGGAGTACCACGACCCGGGCCTGGTGGACCCCACCGTCGGCAAGCTCGACACCCTCGGCGAGTTCCGCCGCACCATCGCGCGGGCGCGTCTGGAGGACGAGGTCACCGCCGTCGTCGGCCGCTCCGGCGCGATCGCAGAGTTCTGGCGCACGCCCCTGAGGCTGCTGTTCATCGACGGCGGGCACACCGAGGAAGCCGCCATCACCGACTACGAGGGCTGGGCGCACTGGCTCGTCCCGGGCGGCGCGCTGGTCATCCACGACGTCTTCCCGAACCCGGAGGACGGCGGCCAGGCCCCGTACAACATCTACCGCCGAGCCCTGGCCACCGGAGCCTTCACCGAAACCCGGGCCACCGGCTCGATGCGCGTCCTCGAACGCACCGCGGGCGAACCCGGCGCCCTCCCCTGAGCCCCCACCACCTGTTCCAATTTCGCGCGAAATTGAAAAACCCCACTCGACCAGGTGGTTTTCGCCGGTCGAGTGGGGTTTCGCCGTGTCGGCTCAGCGCGTGCGTTCGTACTCGCAGCAGGAGGCGTTCTCCACCCGGAGCCCGGTGGGGAGGCCTTCGCCTCGGAAGATGCCGTTGCCCAAGGTGGTTCGGGTCAGGGCGTCGGCGGCGAGGATGACCGCCGCAGCGGTCCAGGAGGACTGCTCCTCCGGCCAGCGCTTGCCGTCGGCGAAGACGAAACCCGTCCAGTAAGAACCGTCGGGGTCCCGCAGGTGCTGCATCGCAGCCAGCTGCTGCACGGCTCGGTCGTGCTCGCCCAAGGCGTCCAGGGCCAGCACGAGCTCGCAGGTCTCGGCCCCGGTGACCCACGGGTGGTCGTCGACGCAGCGAATGCCCAGGTCCGCCACGACGAAGTCGTCCCAGCGCTCGTCGATGCGCCGCAGCCCGGCCTCGCCCCGCACGGCACCTCCGAGGACCGGGTAGTACCAGTCCATCGAGTACCGGGTCTTCGGCGTGAACGCCTCCGGATGCCTGCGCAGCGCGTGCCCGAGGCGGCCGACGGCCACCTCCCAGCTCGGCTGCGGCACGCCGACGCGGTCGGCCAGCGCCAGCGCGCACCGCAGGCTCTGGTGGATGCTGGAGCTTCCCGACAGCAGCGCCTCACCGGTCGGCCCGGCTTCGCCGATGCCCCAGTCGATCTCACCGCGCTGGTGCTGCGCGGTGAGCACGAAGTCGGTGGCGTCGCGCACCATCGGCCACATCCGCTCGGCGAACTCCTCGTCGCCGGTGATCAGCACGTGGTGCCAGACGCCCACCGCCGGGTAGGCGCAGTAGTTGGTGTCGGCGCCGGCGTCCTCGACCACGCCGTCGCGCACCTGGAGGGGCCAGGAGCCGTCGGAGCGCTGGGTGGCGCGCAGCCACTCGTACGCCCGCTCCGCCTCCGCGAGCTGCCCGATCACCGACAGCGCCATCGCGCACTCCACGTGGTCCCACGGGTCGGTGTGACCGCCCGGGAACCACGGGATCTCCCCCGAGGGGAGCTGAACGGACGCGATGGCCTTGCCGGTCTGGACGAGCGCCTCTGCGGAGACGACGCCCGGCAGCTCAGGCGCCGGCACGAGGTTTGCCCAGGTAGATCGCAATGCTCTTGCCCGCGACCGGGTTGAGCAGCTTCTCCGCGGTCCGCGAGATCCACGGCGCCTTCATCATGTCCCACACCAGGAACGCGTGGTAGGCCTTGGCCAGCGGGTGATCGTTGTTGTCGGTGCCCACCGCGCACTTGATCCACCAGTACGGCGAGTGCAGCGCGTGCGCGTAATCGCGGAAGACGTAGCGCAGCCCGGCGTCGGTGAGCTTGCCGATCAGCTCGTCGGCGGAGTAGATCCGCACGTGGCCGCCCTCGACCTGGTGGTACTCGTCGGACAGCGCCCAGCAGATCCGCTCCGGCCAGGCGCGCGGGACGGTGACCACGACGCGTCCGCCCGGCTTGACCACGCGGACGAGCTCGCGCATCGCCTTCTCGTCCTCGGGGATGTGCTCCATGATCTCCGAGGCGATGACGACATCGAACTCGCCGTCGGCGAACGGCAGGGCGAGCGCGTCACCGGAGACCGTCTGGGCCTTGGCGCCCTCGGGCACCTCGCCCTCGTCCTTCATCGCGGCGAACATCGCGGCGACGTTCTCCAGCTCTTCGACGTCCTGGTCGAAGGCGGTGATGTCGGTGCCGCGCCGGTACAGCTCGAAGGCGTGCCGGCCGCCGCCGCAACCCAGGTCCAGCACCCGCTGTCCCGGCCGCACACCGAGCCTGTCGAAGTCCACCGTCAGCAACGCGTTGCTCCCTTCCCACCGCGCGGGCTGCGCGCGATCGCTTCGGCGTAGCAGTCGACGGTCGCCGCTGCCACGGATTTCCAGCTGTAGCGGGCCAGCACTCGCTCGCGCCCGTTGGCGCCGAGCCGGGCGCGGTGCTCCGGCGAGTCCAGCTGCCGGGCCAGCGCCTCGGCCAGCGCTTCGGCGTCGCCCGGCGGCACCAGGTCGGCGCACTCCCCGTCGGGGCCGACGACCTCGGGGATCGCACCGGCGCGGCTGGCGACCAGCGGCGTGCCGCAGGCCATCGCCTCCACGGTCGGCAACGAGAACCCCTCGTAGAGCGAGGGCACGCTGGCGACCTCGGCGGAGCCCAGCAGCTCGGCCAGCTCCTCGTCGCTGATGCCCTTGACGGTGCGCACCACGTCGCCGATGGCCAGCTCCTCGATGCGCTGCTCGGTCGGCCCACCGGGGGTCAGCTTGCTGACCAGCACCAGCTCGACCTCGCGTTCGGTGCGCAGCTTCGCGACGGCCTCCAGCAGCGTGCCGACGCCCTTCATCGGGGTGTCGGCGCTGGCCATGGCCACGATGCGACCGGGGACGCGCGGCTTGACCGGCGGCTTGAACACCTCGGCGTCCACGCCCAGCGGCACGACGCGCAGCTGCTCGGGGCTGACGCCGAAGTCCTCGCGGATGTCGTCCGCGGAGTTCTGCGAGACGGTCAGCAGCTGCGGGATCTGGCGGGCGACGCGGGCCTGCATCCGGGTGAAGCCGTACCAGCGGTGCACGGTGATCTTGCGCCAGCCCTTGGCCGCGGCGAGGTCGACCCGGCGGTCGTGGGTGATCGGGTGGTGGACGGTGGCGACCAGCGGAATCCCGGCGCGCTGCAACGAGAGCAGGCCCGAACCGAGGCACTGGTTGTCGTGCACCACGTCGAACTCGTGCGAGCGGGCCTTGAGCAGCCGCGCCGCGCGCATGCTGAACGTCATCGGCTCGGGGAAGCCCGCGGTCCACATGGTGCCGACCTCGAGCAGGTCGATGTGGTCGCGCAGCTCGCGCCAGTGGGGGGTGCGGAACGGGTCGTCGTCGTTGTAGAGGTCGAGGCTGTCCACGGGCGCCAGGTCCACGCCGGGGTCCAGATCCGGGTAGGGCTGACCGGAGAACACCTCGACGTGATGTCCCAGCTCGGCGAGGCCGCGGCTGAGGTAGCGGACGTAGACACCCTGTCCGCCGCAATGCGGCTTGCTTCGATAGGAAAGCAACGCGATCCGCACGATTCACCTCACACTGCCCGGGGGCCGCGGGCTGGGTAGACTGGAACATGTTTCGGTCGAGGTAACCCGCTTACCTTAACCCGTTGGTAGCCCCGCACGATGAGTCGCGTGGCGACGAACACGCTTCGCCGTCACCTGATGTCCGTCGACTGTTCAAGGAGAGCCCCCGCCCATGGAAAGCTCGCAGAACGTGCTGGAAGCGCTCCGGGGCGGCAGCAACACCGGCACCACGGCGCAGGCCGAGCGGCGCAAGCGCATCATCGACGCCACCATCGCGCTGGCCAGCAAGGGCGGCTACGACGCGGTGCAGATGCGCGCGGTCGCCGAGAAGGCCGATGTCGCGCTGGGCACCCTGTACCGCTACTTCCCCTCCAAGATTCACCTGTTGGTGGTCGGCTTGGCGCGGGAGTTCGCGCGCGAGCAGGAGAAGATGGACCGCTCGAAGATCCCCGGCGACACGCCCTACGACCGGGTGCTGCACGTGCTCAACCGCACCACCCGCCAGCTCCAGCGCAACCCGGAGCTGACCGAGGCGATGACCAGGGCCTTCATGTTCGCCGACACCTCGGTCGCCAACGAGGTCGACACCGTGGCGCTGCTGATGGAGCAGCTGTTCACCCAGGCCATGACTCCCGACGAGCCCACCGATGAGCAGCGGGCGATCGCGCGGGTCATCGGCGACGTCTGGCTGTCCAACCTGGTCGCGTGGGTGACCCGACGCGCCTCGGCCACCGACGTGTCCAACCGGCTCGAGCTGACCGTGCGGCTACTGCTGGCCTGAGTACTCCACGACATCACCGTTCGCGGTGGCGGTGAGTTCTCCGCGCGTGACCAGCAGGTCGAGGTGCGCGCTCGTCTCGCCGACCGCCAGCACCTGGTTGAACAGGTCGAGATCGGCGAAGTCCTTGTTCCGGCGCGTCCAGCCGAGCTTGAGGGCCGCTTCGTAGGCGGTTCCGGCATCGTCGCGGACGACCTCGGCCGTCTGCTGCAGGCGCTCGTCGTGGTGGCGCAGCAGCTCCTCGATGCGCTGGTGGGAGCTGCCGCCGACGGGCCCGTGCGCGGGCAGCAACCGCAGGTCCGGGTAGGTCTGCATGAGCCGCAGCGAGTCCAGGAAGTCACCGAGCGGCAGCTCCGGGCGGGCCGATTCGACGCCGATCGAAGGCGTGATGTGCGGCAGGATGTGGTCGCCGGAGAACAGCGTCGAGGAGTCGGCGTCGAGGAACACCACGTGCCCGCGGGTGTGCCCGGGTGTCGGCACGGCGAGCAGGGTGCGCGACCCCAGCGGGATCTCGACCTTGCCGTGCAGCCACTCGTCCGGCTGCTCGTAGGGGTTCTCCCCCTTGCGCTCCGGCGGTGCGCCGCCGTAGGCCTCGGCGAGCTTGCCGAGCAGTTCCTGCGCGCCCCACCGCTGCAATCGCCGCATCTCGGCGAGTTCGGTGCCACCTGCGAGGATCGCGTCCATCGTGGGCTGCTCACCGGCGCCGAGGCTGATCTGGGAACCGAAGGTGCGGCGCAGCTGCACCGCGAGCGTGTAGTGGTCGCGGTGCACGTGGGTCACCAAGAACCGCTGCACGTCGGCGAAGTCGTAGCCGATCTCGCCGAGGCCCTTCTCCAGCTGGGTGCGCGCTTCTTCCAGCGCCCAGCCGGAGTCGATGAGCACCAGCCCGTCGGAGTCCTCGATGGCGTAGACGTTGACCGCCCGCAGTCCGTCGTCGGGCAGCGGCAGCGGAATCCGGTGCACGCCAGGCCCGACCTGTTCCACGCCGGGCTCGATCCACGCGTGCCGATCGCTCACCGCTGTCCTCCGAGTTTTGACGAACTTCTTCAAAGAGATGTACCACTCCGCTTCCTCAGGTGCCGTAGACGGGGTCGGGAACGGGGGCCTTGGCGAGCAGTTCCGCCACCACGGGTCCGAGTTCGTCGGCGTCCCAGCGTCGGCCGGCGTCGCGCGAGGGCCCTCGGGTCCAGCCGGTTCCGACGGTGATGTCGCCACCGGCGACCTCGAAGACCCGACCGGTGACCTCGGCGGAGTCGACGCTGCCGAGCCAGGCCACCAGCGGTGAGACGTTTTCCGGCGCCATGTCGTCGAATCCCTGTTCCGGCCGGGCCATCATGTCGGCGAAGACCGTCTCGGTCATGCGGGTGCGCGCCGACGGCGCGATGGCGTTGACGGTGACGCCGTAGCGGGCGAGTTCGGCGGCGGTGTTGAGGGTGAGCGCGATGATCCCGGCCTTGGCCGCGGCGTAGTTGGTCTGGCCGATGCTGCCGAGCAGTCCCGCGCCCGAGGTGGTGTTGATGATCCGCGCCTGCACCGCCTCGCCCGCCTTGGTGCGGTCGCGCCAGTGCTGCGCGGCGTGCCGCATCGTGGCGGCATGGCCCTTGAGGTGGACGCGGATGACCTGGTCCCACTCGTCCTCGGCGATGTTGACGAACATCCGGTCGCGCACGAACCCGGCGTTGTTGACCAGCACGTCCAACCGCCCGAACCGCTCGACCGCGAACTCCACGAGCTCCCGCGCCTGCTGCCAGTCCGCGACGTCGGCCCCGTGCACCTCGGCCTCGCCACCGAGCGCCCGGATCTCGTCGGCGACCTCCGCGGCAGCGGACCCGTCGCCCCCGCTGCCGTCCAACTGCACCCCGATGTCGTTGACCACGACCTTCGCCCCCTGCCGCGCGAACTCCACGGCATGCGCCCGGCCCAACCCGCGCGCGCCCCCGGTCACGATGACGACCCTGTCCTCACAGATCACGTTCGTCCTCCTAGAAGTCGTTGTCGGCACCCAACACCGGCCTCTGAGGACCCCACCCCGACCGATTTCAGTGGGAATCAGGACCCGAACTTCCACTGAAATCCGGGGTCGGGGTTCCGCTGGAATCGAGGTTTCGTGGGGAGGGTGACGGGGTTGGGGTTGTTGTGGTCAGGAGCGGATTGCGTTGAGGTAAGCCGTTCGTTCGCCTCCGCCGTCGACCGTGATCGTCGAACCGGTGACGTAGGAGGCCAGCGGTGACGCCAGGAAGAGGCAGGCGTTGCCGACGTCGGACGGCTCGGCCAGGCGTCCCATGGGGACGATCGAGCTCAGGTCGGCGTCGCCGTAGTGGTCGGCCTGGTCCTCCGAGCGGACCAGACCCACGACCACGCCGTTGACGCGCACGTCGGGTGCGAGCTCCTGGGCGAGCGTGCCGGTGAGGTTGTCCAGGCCGGCCTTGGCGGCTCCGTAGGCCGCGGTGCCCGGTGAGGGACGGCGCCCGGAGACGCTGCTGATGTTGATGATCGAGCCTGCGGACTCCACGAGCGCGTCCCGCGCGTGCTGGGCCAGCAGCAGCGGCGCGATGAGGTTCAGCTCGACGACCTTGCGGTGCAACCGGATCGACGCGTCCGCGGTGTCGGCGACCGGGGTACCGCCCGCGTTGTTGACCAGCACGTCCAGCCGCCCGGAGCGCTGCCGGATGTTGCCGATCAGCTCGGCGACCTGCTCGCTCTCCCGGACGTCGACCTGCGCGAAGTGCGCGGTGGCCGAGCCGTGCGAGGGCAGCTCGTCGACCGGTTGGCGGGCGCAGACGTGAACCTCCGCCCCGGCGCGCAGGAACGTCTCGGCGATGCCCGCGCCGAGGCCTCGCGTTCCCCCCGTCACCAGCACGACTCGGCCGGTGAGGTCGATCTCGATGCCCATCCGCCGCTCCCTGCGCTCTCGCCCCTGGCGGGGTGTCCTGCGGTGTTGCTACGGTAACAACCCAACCAAACAAGTGCTAGGTTTGGCAGGTGGCATGGGCACGCAAATCGAACGGCGGGACGGCGGAATCGTGGTCCTCACCGTCGACCACCCACCGGTGAACGCACTGCCGGTCAGGGGCTGGTTCGACCTCGCCGAGGCGCTGCGCGACAGCGGTGCCGATCCGCAGACCCGGGTCGTGGTGCTGCGCGCCGAGGGCCGCGGCTTCAACGCGGGTGTGGACATCAAGGAACTGGCCGCCGATCCCGGCCACGACAAGCTCGTCGCCGTCAACAACGGCTGCTACGAGGCGTTCAAGGCGGTCTACGAGTGCCCGGTGCCGGTGATCAGCGCGGTGCAGGGGTTCTGCGTGGGCGGCGGCATCGGCCTGGTCGGCAACTCCGACGTGATCGTGGCCGGCGACGACGCGACCTTCGGCCTGCCGGAGGTGGACCGGGGCGCGCTGGGCGCGGCCACGCACCTGTCACGGCTGGTGCCCCAGCACATGATGCGCGCGATGTTCTACACCGGGCAGACCGCCACCGCGCAGCAGCTGGCCGAGTTCGGATCGGTGCACAGAGTCGTTGCGCGCGAAGGGCTCCTGGACGCCGCGCTGGAGGTCGCCGCCGACATCGCGGCCAAGAACCCGCTGGTGATCCGCAAGGCCAAGGCCGCGCTCAACGGCATCGACCCGGTGGACGTCAACCGCAGCTACCGGTTCGAGCAGGGCTTCACCTTCGAGCTCAACCTCACCGGGGTGTCGGACGAGATCCGCGCCGAGTTCGGCCGCGAGAAGGAGGCGTAGGTGCAGGACAAGCAGCTGACCGTCGACGAGGTGGTCTCCCACCTGCGCGACGGCATGACGATCGGCATCGGCGGCTGGGGCTCCCGGCGCAAGCCGATGGCGCTGGTGCGCGCGATCCTGCGCTCCGACCTCAAGGACCTGACGCTGGTGTCCTACGGCGGCCCGGACGTCGGATTGCTGTGCGCCGCGGGCAAGCTCCGCAAGGTCGTCCACGGTTTCGTCTCGCTGGACTCGATCCCGCTCGACCCGCACTTCCGGGCGGCCCGCCAGCGCGGTGAGCTCGACGTGGCCGAGTACGACGAGGGCATGGTGCTGGCGGGTCTCCGCGCGGCCGCGGCACGACTGCCGTTCCTGCCCACGCGCGCCGGGCTCGGTTCCGACGTGATGGCGTTGAACCCGGAGCTGCGCACCGTCCGCTCCCCCTACGCCGACGACGAGGAACTGGTCGCGATGCCGGCGCTGAAGCTGGACGTCGCGCTGGTGCACATGAACCGCGCCGACCGCTACGGCAACGGCCAGTACCTCGGTCCCGACCCGTACTTCGACGACCTGATGTGCGCGGCGGCCGCGACCAGCTTCCTCAGCTGCGAGCGGATCGTCGCGACCGAGGAGCTCACCGAGACCGCTCCCCCGCAGTCGCTGCTGATCAACCGCCTCCACCCGCAGGGCGTGGTGGAAACGCCGCACGGCGCGCACTTCACCAGCTGCGTGCCCGACTACGGCCGCGACGAGGCGTTCCAGCGGCACTACGTCGCCAGCGCGAAACCCGGCCAGTGGGAGGCGTTCCGCGCCGAGTTCCTCGACGGGGACGAGGCGGACTACCAGGCGGCGGTCGAGAAGTTCCACGCGCGCGCGGAGGTGCCGGCATGACGATCACCAGAGCCGAGGTCTGCGCGGTGGCCTGCGCCGACAGCTTCGCCGACGCCGGGACGGTCATCGCCTCGCCGTTCGGCACGATCCCCTCGATCGGCGCCCGGCTGGCGCGGCTGACCAGCGCGCCCGAGCTGCTGCTCTCCGACGGCGAGGCGATGCTGATCGCCGAGACGACGCCGCTGGGCGAGGAGTCCACCGCCGCGGTCGAGGGCTGGCTGCCCTACGGCAAGGTCCTCGACCTGCTGGCCGGTGGGAAGCGACGGGTGATGATGGGCGCTTCCCAGGTGGACCGGTTCGGCAACCAGAACATCTCCCGCATCGGCGACTGGGCGCAGCCCAAGGTGCAGCTGATCGGGGTGCGCGGGGCGCCGGGCAACTCGGTCAACCACACCACGAACTACTGGATCCCCCACCACAGCCCCAAGATCTTCGTCGAATCCGTGGACCTGGTGGCCGGTGTCGGGCACGACCGGGCGCGCCAGATCGGCGCGAGGTACCACGACGTGCAGGTCGTGGTGACCGACCTGGCCGTGCTGGACTTCCAGGGCCCGGACTGCTCGATGCGGCTGCGTTCGGTGCACCCCGGGGTGAGCGTGGACGAGGTGCGGGAGAAGACCGGCTTCGAGCTCGCCGTCGACCAGGTAGCCGAGACCCGGTTGCCGACCGAGGACGAGCTCGCCCTGATCCGCGACCGGATCGACCCGAAGGGGTTGCGGGACAAGGAGGTCCCGGCGTGACCGAGCAGCTGCTGCGCACGCCGCTGTGCGACCTGGCCGGCGTGCGCCACCCGATCGTGCAGACGGGAATGGGCTGGGTGGCCGGTCCGAGCCTGGTCTCGGCGACCGCGAACGCGGGCGGTCTGGGCGTGCTGGCCTCGGCGACGATGACGTTGTCGCAGCTCACCGACGCGGTCCGCGAGGTCAAGGAGCGCACCGGCGAGCCGTTCGGGGTGAACCTGCGCGCCGACGCCGGTGACGCGGAGGAGCGCGTCGACCTGCTCATCCGCGAGGGCGTGAAGGTGGCCTCGTTCGCGCTCGCGCCGTCGCAGCGGCTCATCGGCAAGCTCAAGGACGCCGGGGTCGTGGTGGTCCCGTCCATCGGCGCCCGCAGGCACGCCGAGAAGGTCGCGGCGTGGGGAGCCGACGCGGTGCTGGTGCAGGGCGGCGAGGGCGGCGGTCACACCGGCGCGGTCGCCACGACCCTGCTGCTGCCGCAGGTGGTGGACGCGGTGGACATCCCGGTCATCGCCGCGGGCGGGTTCTTCGACGGCCGCGGCCTGGCCGCCGCGCTGTGCTACGGCGCGGCGGGGGTGGCGATGGGGACCCGGTTCCTGCTCACCACCGACAGCCGGGTTCCCGACGAGGTCAAGCGCTCCTACTTGACCGCCCAGGTCGGCGACACCGTCGTCACGTCCAAGGTGGACGGTCTGCCGCACCGGATGCTGCGCACCGATCTCACCGAGTCCGCCGAGTCGCGGGGTCTGCTCCGGCGTCTCCCCGACGCGCTGCGCCAGGCGGTGGCGTTCAAGTCGCTCACCGGCATGTCCTGGCGGCAGCTCGTCACCGACGGGCTGGCCATGCGCAAGGCCCAGAAGCTCCCGCTGCACCGGGTCCTGCTCGCCGCCAACACGCCGATGCTCATCAAATCGGCGCTGGTGGACGGCCGCCCGGAAGCCGGTGTCCTCCCGGCGGGCCAGGTCGTCGGCATGATCGACGAGCTCCCCAGCTGCGAGAAGCTCATCGACACCCTCATCACCGAAGCAGCGGCCACTCTCCGCAGGACCGGCGCGCTCAGCGCCTGATTCCGATGTCGCGCGAAGTTCGACCGCGAAAGGTCGCACTCGAACTCCGCGCGACATGGGTATTCCTCACCCGGCCGGGTGTGTTGGTGCCGGTCAGCGGGTGACGATGCCGTCGCAGAGGATGTTGATGTACTGGTCCGCGATGGACTTGATGCTCAGCTTGCCGCTCGGGTTGAACCAGTGGACGGTCGTCCACACGGTGTCGCGGATGAAGCGGTAGGTGAGCTTGGCGTTGAGGTCTTCCCGGAAGACCCCGCTCCGCTGCCCTTCCTGGAGGACCTTCAGCCAGGTCTTCTCGAACTCGTCGGCCACGCCGGGCAGGTAGTCGAAGCGCTCGAACTGGGCCAGGTAGTTGGCCTCGTTCTGGAAGATCGCGATCGCGGCCGGGTGCCGGCGCAGCGCCGCGTAGGACCGCTTGATCAGCTCGGTGAGCGCGGTGCGCGGGTCCTCGGCCTCCTCGATGATCTTGGCGTTGGCCTGCCGCTGGTCGTCGAGGAACTCGCGCAGGATCTCGTCCACCATCGCCTCCTTGGAGTCGAAGTGGTGGTAGAGGCTGCCGGAGAGGATGCCCGCGGCGTCGGCGATGTCGCGGACCGTGGTCGCGAGGAACCCACGGGTGGCGAACAGCTCGCCGGCGATGGCGAGCAGTTCGGCTCGGCGTTCGGAGCCGTTCTCCCGCGCCGGGCGGTTGCGTGCGGACAAGCGCTTGGTCGAGACCACGAGACCATCCTCTCAAAGCCGCCGCGGCGTTGCGCGCCGGAGGGTCATGGGTGCTGGTTGGAGACCGAGATGACCTCGCCGGTGAGGTAGGTCGAGTAGTCCGACGCGAGGAAGACGATCACGTTGGCGATCTCCCACGGCTCGGCGGAGCGGCCGAACGCCTCGCGCCGGGTGAGCGCGTCCAGCAGGTCGTCGGAGGTGACCTTGGCCAGGTTCTCGTGCATCACCAGGCTCGGGGCCACGGCGTTGATCCGGACGCCGAGCTCGGCGGCGTCCATCGCGGCGCAGCGGGTCAGGGCCATGACCCCGGCCTTGGCGGCCGCGTAGTGGGACTGCCCGGCCTGCGCCCGCCAGCCGACGACGGAGGCGTTGTTGACCACGACGCCGGGGTTGCCCTGGTCGCGGAAGAGCCGGGTCGCGGCGCGCGTGCAGCGGAAGGTGCCGCCGAGGGTGACGTCGACGACCTTGTCCCACTGCTCGTCGGTCATCTCCAGGATCGAGGCCGTACCGCCCAGCCCGGCGTTGTTGACCACCACGTCGACCTGGCCGAAGGTGCTGGTCGCGGTGTCGAACATGCGCTGCACCTGGGACTCGTCGGTGACGTCGCAGGCCACCGAGGCGACCTTCGCGCCGGGCAGCTCGGCGAGTTCCGCGCAGGTCTCGGCGAGCCGGCGCTCGTGCCGGTCGCTGATGAGCACCTGCGCGCCTTCTTCGAGCATCCGGCGCGCGACCGCCGAGCCGATTCCGGTGCCCGCGGCGGCGGTGACCACCGCGGTCTTGCCGTTGAGCAGTCCGTGCGCGGGCGGGGCCTGGGTCATCGGGTGCCCTCCTGGGGTCGGGGTTCGCGCGGCAGGCCGAGCACCCGCTCGGCGATGATGTTGCGCTGGATCTCGTTGGAGCCGCCGTAGATCGTGTCGGCGCGGGTGAACAGGAACAGCCGCTGACGGCTGTCGAGGTCGTAGGGCTCGCCCTGGGCGATGAGCCCGTCGGGTCCGGCGACCGCCATGGCGAGTTCGCCGAGCTCGCGGTGGAAGTTCGACCACAGCAGCTTGACCACCGACGATTCGGGACCGGGCGGCCCCTCGGCGCCGAGCAGCCGGAAGACGGTGCAGCGCAGGGCTTCCAGGTCGGTCCAGGCGCGGGCGATGCGGTCGCGCAGCAGCGGGTCGTCGAGGGCACCGCCGGCGCGGGCCTGCTCGGTGATCTCGGCGAGTTCGCGGCGGAAGACGACCTGCTGGTCGACGGTTCCGATGCCGCGCTCGAACCCGAGCGTGCCCATCGCGACCTTCCAGCCCTGCCCGACCTCGCCGACGACGTGCCCGGCCGCGGTGCGGGCGTCGTCGAAGAACACCTCGTTGAACTCCGAGGTGCCGGTGAGCTGCATGATCGGGCGCACCCGGACGCCGAGCTGGTCCATCGGCACCAGGAAGTAGGACAGCCCCTGGTGGCGGCGCTGTTCGGGGTCGGTCCGGGCGAGCACGAAGCACCAGTCGGCGACGTGCGCCATCGACGTCCACACCTTCTGGCCGTTGAGCACCCACTCGTCGCCCTCCAGGCGGGCGGTGGTGGCGACGTTGGCGAGGTCGGAGCCCGCGCCGGGCTCGGAGTAGCCCTGGCACCACAGCTCGCGCGCGCCGACGATCTCGGGCAGGAACCGCTTCTGCTGCTCGGGGCTGCCGAAGGCCATCAGCGTGGGCCCGAGCAGCTCCTCGCCGATGTGGCCGACGCGCACCGGAGCCTGAGCGCGGGCGTACTCCTCGTGGAAGATGATCTGCCGGCCGACGTCGGCTTCGCGCCCGCCGAACTCCCGGGGCCACCCCAAGCACGTCCACCCGTGTTCGGCGAGCAGCCGGTCCCACGCGAGCCGCACGTCGAATCCCTCGTGCTCACGTCCGGGTCCGCCGAGTCCGCGCGCTTCGGCGAACTCGCCGGTCAGGTTCTCGGACAACCACTGCCGGACTTCGCGGCGGAAGGCCGCTTCCTCGGCGCTGTCGGTGAGGTCCACAACCGCCTCCTCGGCGTCGTTCCCGCGTCGGCACTCTACCAAGCACTTGCTTGTTCGGCTAACCTCGACGTGCCGCAATCGCAAGGCCGAGCTAGGAGCGCCCGATGGCAGCAGAACGAGGGGTCGTCCACTACGAGGTCCGCGACCAGGTCGCCGTGGTGACGATGAACCGGCCCGACTACCGCAACGCCCAGAACTCGGTGATGACCTACGCGCTCGACGACGCCTTCTACCGGGCCTGCGAGGACGACCGGGTCAAGGTGATCGTGCTGGCCGGCGAGGGGAAGCACTTCTCCGCCGGTCACGACATCGGGTCTCCCGAGCGCGACATCGACGTCAGCTACCCCCGCCGGGCGGGCCTGTGGTGGGACCACACCAAGCACACCGGCGGCGAGTCGCGCTTCGCCCGCGAGCAGGAGGTCTACCTGGGCATGTGCCGCCGCTGGCGCGAGATGCCCAAGCCCGCCATCGCCTCCGTGCAGGGCGCGTGCGTGGCCGGCGGGCTGATGCTGGCGTGGGTGTGCGACCTGATCGTGGCCAGCGACGACGCCTTCTTCGCCGACCCGGTGGTGAAGATGGGCATCCCCGGCGTGGAGTACTTCGCCCACCCGTGGATGCTCGGCCCGCGGATCGCCAAGGAGTTCCTGTTCACCGGCAAGCGGATGAGCGCGCAGCGGGCCTACGAGATCGGCATGGTCAACCAGGTGGTGCCCCGCGAGGAGCTCGCCGACGCGACGATGAGCCTGGCGGGCAACGTCGCGGAGATGCCGATGCTCGGGCTGTCGCTGACCAAGAAGGCGATCAACCAGGCCGAGGACCTGATGGGCATGCACAGCGGCATGGACTCCGCCTTCGGGCTGCACCACTTCGCCCACGCCCACAACGCCGAGGTCGGCAAGGACTCGCTGGCGGGCATGGACGCGCGCAGCATGAAGAAGTCCGACCAGGAGCGTGGGTGAGCCGTGGATCTGGAGTTCTCGCAGACCGATCTGGCCTTCCGCGACGAGGTGCGGGCGTGGCTGCGCGAGCACGTGCCCGCCGAACCGCTGCCGTCGCTGGAGACCGCTGAGGGATTCGCCGCGCACCGCGAGTGGGAGCAGCAGCTGCACTCGGCGGGGCTGTCGGTGGTGTCGTGGCCGGAGGAGTTCGGCGGTCGCGGCGCATCGCTGCTGCAGTGGGTGATCTTCGAGGAGGAGTACTACGCCGCCGGAGCACCCGGCCGCGTCAGCCAGAACGGCATCTTCCTGCTGGCCCCCACGCTCTTCGAGCACGGCACCGACCAGCAGAAGCAGCGCTACCTGCCGCGGATGGCCTCCGGCGAGGACATCTGGGCGCAGGCGTGGTCCGAACCCGAAGCAGGCAGCGACCTGGCCGGGATCCGCTCGACCGCGCGCCGCGTCGACGGCGGCTGGCTGCTCAGCGGCAACAAGACGTGGAGCTCGCGCGCGGCGTTCGCCGACATCGCCTTCGGCCTGTTCCGCAGCGACCCGGAGGCGCCCCGCCACAAGGGCCTGACCTACTTCCTGTTCCCGCTGGACGCGCCCGGCGTCACGGTGCGGCCCATCCAGCGGATCGACGGCAAACCCGCCTTCGCCGAGCTGTTCCTCGACGAGGTATTCGTCCCGGACGCCGACGTGCTGGGCGGGGTCGGCGACGGCTGGCGGGTCGCGATGAGCACCGCGAGCAACGAACGCGGCCTCACGCTGCGCAGCCCGGGACGGTTCCTGGCCACCGCGCGGAAGCTGACCGAGCTATCAGGCGGGCTCGACGACGACCGGGTGGTCGACGCGTGGGTGTCCGCGCAGGCGTACCGGCTGGCGACGTTCGAGACGGTCACCAAGGTCCTCGACGGCGCCGGACTGGGCGCCGAGGCGAGCCTGAACAAGATCTTCTGGTCCGAACTGGACACCTCGATGCACGAGACCGCCTGGGACCTGCTGGGGCCGGAGGCGGAGACGAGCTCGTGGGTCGAGGGTTACCTGTTCTCGCTGGCCGGCCCGATCTACGCCGGGACCAACGAGATCCAGCGCAACATCGCCGCCGAGCGGGTGCTCGGACTGCCGAGGGGGTCGCGATGAGATTCGTGCTCGAACCCGAGCAGCAGGACATGGCCGAGACCCTGCGCGCCATGTTCACCGCCGCGGACGTGCCCGCCATCGCCCGCTCCTGGGCCGACGGGGACGCCGAGAGCTGGCGGAAGCTGTGGCGGGACCTCGCCGACCTCGGTGTCACCGGTGTGACGCTGCCGGAGGAGCGCGGCGGACTCGGTCTCGGTCCGGTGGAACTGACCCTGTGCCTGCAGGAATGCGGTTACGCCGGTGTGCCGGGACCGGTGATCGAGTCGCTGGCGTTCCTGCCTGCGCTGCTGCCCGACCTGACCGCCGACACCAGGGTGCGCACCGCGATCGTCGAGCAGCACGTTCCGCACGCTCTCGATGCCGATCTCGCCGACGAGGTCTACGCGTGCGGGCCGGAATCGAGCCGCCTCCTGTCATCGACCTCGTTGCGGCGCAAGGATTCGTTCGACGCCGCACGCCGGTTGTTCGACGTCGAGGGCTCCGGCGAGGAGATCCCCGGTGCGGACTTCGACCGGGCCTTCGACACCGCCGTGCTGGGCTGCGCCGCCTACCTGCTCGGGCTGGGACGCAGGATGCTCGACCTGGCCACCGAGCACGTCAAGCAGCGGCAGCAGTTCGGGCGCCCGGTCGGCGAGTTCCAGGCGGTCAAGCACCACCTGGCGAACGCGCTGCTCAAGCTGGAGTTCGCCCGCCCGCTCATCCGCGGCGCCGCCCTGTCGGCGGGCTCCGCGCACGCCGGCCGCGACGCCTCGGCGGCCAAGCTCGCAGCGGCCGACGCAGCCCACCTGACCAGCCGCATCGCCCTGCAGGTCCACGGCGCCATCGGCTACACCGCCGAGCACGACCTGCACCGCCACCTCACCAAGACCGCGGCCCTGCGCCAGTCCTGGGGCACCCCCACCTGGCACCGCCGCCGCATCGCCCGATCTCTCACCACTGACCCGGACACCCCCATCGGCAGCCCCTGACCCCACGGGGTTCCGCGATTTCGGTGGAAACCCGGTACCTGATTTCCACCGAAGTCCCGTTCCCGATCTCCACTGAAATCCGGTTCCTGATCTCCACTGAAGTCGCCGGATCTGGCCGGGTCGGGGACGGGTTCGACATGGATGAGCATCTGAGCTGGGAGGTTGTTGTGCGGTTCGCTTTCACCGAGGAGCAGGACGAGCTGCGCGGGGTCGTGCGGCGGTTGCTGGACCGGCGCGGCGGGCCGGAGGTCCGGGAGCCCGATGTCGTGGCCGACGGGTTCGACCGCGAGGTGTGGGCGCAGCTCGCCGAGCAGGTCGGGGCGCACTCGCTGGGAATTCCGGAGGAGTTCGGAGGTGGCGGGTTCAGCCTGCTGGAGACGTTGATCGTGGTGGAGGAGCTGGGCCGGCGGTTGTCGGACATCCCGTTCCTGGGCAGCGCGGTCCTGGCCTCCGAGGCGGTGCTGGCCACGGGCGACCGGGCGGCCTGCGAACGGCTGCTGCCGGGGATCGCTTCGGGCGAGCAGGTGGTGTCCCTCGCCTGGGCCGAACCCGAAACGGGCTGGGCGCGTGGGGGTTTCCGCACGACGGCGCGAAGCGACGGCGACGCGTGGCTGCTGGACGGGCGCAAGGTGCACGTGCTCGACGGGGCGCAGGCCGACACCGTCCTGGTGCTGGCCACCACCGACGGACGTCCCGCGCTGTTCGAGCTCGCCGAACCCGAGGCCACCGCCACCACTCCCCTGGACCTGACCCGCCGGATGGCCGAGATCCACCTGCGCAACGCCCCGGCGCGACTGCTGGGCGCTCCCCCGGTGCAGCGCATCGTCGACGTCGCCGCAGCCGCGCTGGCCGCGGAGTCCGTGGGAGCCGCTCAGCGGTGGCTGCAGGAAACGGTCGAGTACACCAAGATGCGGACCCAGTTCGGCCGCCCGATCGGCTCGTTCCAAGCGCTCAAGCACCGGCTGGCCGACTGCTACGCGGCCGTGGAGTCCGCGCGCTCGCTGTCCTACGCCGCGTCCTGGTCGGTGTCCACCCGGGACGAACGGGCGAGCGAACTGGCGGCGATGGCGAAGTCAGCTTGCACCGAGGCCTACTACGCGATCGCCGCCGAAGGGGTGCAGCTGCACGGGGGCATCGGGATCACCTGGGAGCACGAAGCGCACCTGCACCTCAAGCGCGCACACTCCGCGATCCAGCTGTTCGGCACCCCGAGCACCCACCGAGCAAAGCTGCTGACCGCCTAGGAAAGATGCGGAGGTCGTCGCCTTGCTCGGCGGTGCGGGCGGCGGAACCTGCGCGGCTCCCCGCGCCGCGCCTCGAACATTCGACCTAGGAGAGCCGGACCACCGCGCGGGCCTGGGCCAGGACCTCCACTCCGCCGGAGGTGGCTGAGAGTTCCACCACCGCGCGGTTGCCGTCGAGCTTCTCCGTCACCTCGCCGGCGACCTCGACCTCGACGCCGGTGTCGTCGTCGGGAACGACCACCGGCTTGGCGAACCGCACGCCGTACTCCTCGACCGCGCCGGGGTCACCGACCCAGTCGGTGACCAGCCGGGCGGCCTCGGCCATCGTGAGCATCCCGTGCGCGATGACGTCCGGCAGCCCGGCCGACTTGGCGATCCGCTCGTTCCAGTGGATGGTGTTGAAATCGCCCGAGGCACCGCAGTAGCGCACGAGCGTCACCCTCTGGATGGGATAGCGCTGCGCAGGGATCTCCGTGCCGACCTCGACCTGGTCGAAAGCCACGCTCGCAGCCACGTTCACCGCCCTCCCTCTGCGGTTCCACGAGAGATGATCGTGTTGACCGCGGTTCCGACCACGTCGCCGTGGACGTCGATGATGTCGGTCTCGATGCGCACCAGCTCGTTGCTGCCGGCGTCGCGGATCTCCACGATCCGGCCCTTCGTGCTGAGGACGTCACCGGCCCGGATGGGGCGCCGGTAGCTGAACTTCTGCTCGCCGTGCACGACCATCCGGTAGTTCAGCCCGAAGTCCGGGCGCAGGATCGGGTTCTTCTCCGACGCCGCGCCCGTGGCCACGATGCCGAAGGTCGGCGGCGCGATCACGTCCGGATGCCCGAGCGCGCGAGCCGCCGCCTGATCCCGGTAGGCCGGGTTGGGGTCACCGATCGCGTCGGCGAACTCGCGGATCTTGCCGCGGGTGACCTCGTAGGCCTCATCGGAGGCGAACTCGAACCCGATGTAGTCCCTGTTGATCGCCACACTTCCTCCTCTCACCACCGGAGCGGCTCGCCCCGCCGGGCACAGCGCTTCCCCGGGAGGGCTTCACAGCCGCTCGATGATGGTGACGTTGGCGGTTCCCCCGCCCTCGCACATGGTCTGCAGGCCGTACTTCCCGCCGGTGCGCTCCAGCTCGTTGAGCATGGTGGTCATCAGCTTCGCGCCGGTGGCGCCGAGCGGGTGGCCGAGCGCGATGGCGCCGCCGTTGGGGTTGACCTTGGCGGGATCGATGTCAATCTCCTTCTGCCAGGCCAGGACGACGCTGGCGAAGGCCTCGTTGATCTCCACCACGTCGATCTCCGATGCCGCGATGCCGGCCTTGTCCAGCGCGTGCTCGGTGGCCGGGATCGGCGCGGTCAGCATCTTCACCGGGTCGTCGCCGCGCACGCTCATGTGCCGGATGCGGGCGCGCGGGGTCAGCCCGTGGTCGTGGACGGCCTGCTCGGAAGCCACCAGCAGCGCCGCGGAACCGTCCGAGATCTGGCTGGCCACACCGGCGGTGAGGCGGCCGCCGTCGGTGAGGGTCTTGAGCCCGGCGAGCTTGTCCTTGTCGGTGTCGCGCCGCGGTCCCTCGTCGCGCTCGACGCCGGCCAGCGGTGCGGTCTCGCCGTCGAAGTGCCCGCCGTCGATGGCCGCGATGGCGCGGAGGTGGCTGCGCAGCGCGAACTCCTCCATCTCCTCGCGGGAGATGTCCCACTGCTCGGCGATGAGCTCGGCGCCCCGGAACTGGGTGACGACCTCGTCGCCGTAGCGCTTGGCCCAGCCCTCCGATCCGCAGTCCGGCCCGTAGGCGCGGGGGAATCCGAGCTGGTCGGACCCGCGCAGCGAGCTGCCGATCGGGATGGCGGTCATGTTCTGCACGCCGCCCGCGACCACCAGGTCGTTGACACCGGACATCACCGCCTGGGCGGCGAAGTGCACCGCCTGCTGCGAGGAACCGCACTGGCGGTCCACGGTGACGCCGGGGACGTGCTCGGGGTAGCCGGCCGCGAGCCACCCGGTGCGGCCGATGTTGCCCGCCTGCGCACCGACGGTGTCGACGCAGCCCCAGATCACGTCGTCGACCCCCGCGGGGTCGATCCCGGTGCGGTCCACGAGGTTCTGCAGCACGTGCGCGGACAGGTCCGCCGGGTGAACCCCGCTGAGTCCGCCGCCGCGCTTGCCGACCGGCGTGCGAACCGCGTCGATGATGTAAGCCTCCGCCATGAGGAGTCCCTTTCGTCGGCACCAGTGGCCAGCTCGAGAGTAGTCTCGGCGAGGCGAGAAAAACAAGCAAGCGTTTGGTTGCACCGCACCCGCTCGCGTTCGCCCTGCGAACGGCCCCTGCAATCACTTTCCGTGATCGACTGGTAGCTCTCCGCTGTGTTAAAGTCTGGCGAATTGCGCGTGCACGTGCAGACGAGCTGCGACGAACGATCTGGGGGCTTCAGATGCCTTCGTCAGAACAGGTCGGCGAACCCGACCCGAGCATGTGGTTGCGCCAGTTGGTGCTGCGGGGGTTTCAACTCATGCCACCGGTCCGCGACGGCACCGGCGAACTCGAGGCGCTGATCTACGTGCGCCCGCACGGTGACGTCATCGACATCGTCGAGGTCCTGGCCGAAGACCACGTCCGCGCCGCGCGAGTACCGCGCCGCGGCGAGATCCGCACCGACGACAACGCGGCCTGCTGGCGCACGACCGGCGACGTCGTCGACGTCGTCGACCAGGTGCTGTCCCTGCCGAAACCGCTGATCCGGGCCTGAGGAACCCGGATCGCTAGCGGGCTTCGCGGCTGCCCACCGGGGTTTCCGCCGCCAGCAGTTCGTTGAGGCGGTAGTTGGCCTGCGCCGCGAGGTGCTCGCCCGCGCCGAGGACCCGCTCGTAGGCTTGGCGCGCTCCGGCCAGGTCGCCGCGCCGGTGCAGCGCCTCTCCCAGGCTCAGCACCGCCTCCGGCGCCGGCTCCGGGGCGCCGATCTCGACCGCGCAGCGCAGGTAGACCAGCGCCGAGTCCGGGTCGTCGTCGGCCAGCAGCGCCGAACCCGTCTCCTGCGCCCATTCCGCCACGTGGGCTTCGGGCACCACCGCGGTCATCCGCCGCAGCGTGTCGGCGGCCTCCAGGTGGTCGCCGTGGCCGCGCTGCTCGTCGAGGACGACGCGCACGTTGTTCAACGCGTCCTCCCCCAGCTCCGCCTCGGGCACGTGCGTCGCGGCCCTGACGAACGCGTGCACCGCGCCCGGCAGGTCACCGGTCTCGTACCGGATCAGGCCGATGCCGAAATCGCCGCGCGCGGCCAGTTCCGGGTCCTCGCAGTTGCTGATGCGCTCGAAGTGGTGCTGCGCCCCGTCCCGGTCGCCGTCCTCCAGCAGCAGTTCGCCGAGGCGGCTGCGAGCGGAGTCGGAGTGCACCGGAACTCCCAGCGCCACCGCGCGTTCCAGCCACCGCAGGGTCTCGGACCTCTCCTCGGCGCGGTCGGCGAGCAGCAGGTGCGACAGGACCGCGGTGGACGGGTCCTCCGATTCGGCGGCGCGCAGCAGCATCTCCGCTGATTCCGGAGCGGATTCGCCGACGGCGCGGATGCGGCGCTGCAGCGCCATGCCGAAGATCTCCGGCGACTCGGCATCGCGCTCGGTCTCGTCCCAGGTCCGCTTGGCCTCCGCGGCCTCGCCGACCCGGTGCTGCAGGTGGCCCAGCAGCACACCGGCCTCCACCGCCGCGGTCCCGGCTCCTTCGGTCTTGGCGTGACGGGCGACGGCGATCGCGCCGTTGAGGTCGTGCACGCGGATCAGCAGCTGGGCCATGAGCACCCCGGCGCGCGCTATGGCGGCGGGCTCACCGGTGCGGATCGCGCGGCGGTACCAGCTCAGCGCGATGGCGTTCTCGCCCCGCTCGTCGGCGAGCTTGCCCAGCGCTATGTGCGCCTTGGGCAGCGCGGTGCGGTGGCCGTGGTCGGCGACCAGGCGGAAGAAGGCGGGCGCGTCCGAGCCTCCCGCCGCCTGCGACCGGCGGCCGAAGTCCAGGCCCAGTTCGGAGCAGGTGCGCGCGTCCTCGTCGGCGGCGTTGGCGAGGACGCGGGCCGCGGCGGCCAGATCGGTCCAGGCCGCGCACCAGAAGTCGGCGACCGGCTCGGAGCCGTAGTGCTCGGCCACCGCGCTGCGCGCGGCGTCCACCTCGCCCTCGCGCAGCAGCCGGTGCGCGCGCTCCTCAGCGGATTCTTCTTCGCCGGCAGTGGTTTCCGGCTCCGGGAGGGTGGCCCGGATCTCGGTGAGGCGCGCGGCGGCTTCCTCGGACCTGCCGACTCCGGCGGCGGCGACCTCGGCGAGCAGTTCGGCCGCGTGCTCGGGCTTCCCGCCGCCCTGCAGCAGATCGGCCATGCTGACCTTCGCGACCGCGGCTTCCTCCGGGTCCGAGCCGTTGGCCGCCCGGCGCCAGGCGTCCAGCGCGCCGTCGGCGTCACCCTTCTCCTCGCGCATCGCACCGAGGAGGAGCAGGGCGCGCTGCCGCAGTTCGACGTGCCCGGACTCGGCGATCAGCCGCAGCGCCCAGTCGGTGAACTCCGGAACGCCGCGCCGCAGGTAGCAGTGCGCGAGGTCGAGGCACAGCTGGCTGACGGTGAAGTGCGGTTCGTCCTCGTCGGCGAGCCACATGAAGCTCGCGCGCGCCGGTTCGAGCTCCTGGCGCAGCGCGCGCATCGCGAACACCGACGCCGGGGCCACCGTCGACGACGATCCCGCGGCCCGGGTGAACATCTCCAGCGCCAGGTCCAGGCGGTCGTTGTCGACGTGGTGCTCGCCGAGCAGGAACGCCGCGCGCGGCCCGAACTCGGAGTGCCCGCTGGCGGCGGTGCGCTGGTAGAGGTCGATCAGCGCCTCGTGGCGCTCCAGCGTCCGGTAGATCAGCGACAGCTTGCCGAACACGTCGCCGAGGATCGCCGGATGCCTGGTGGCCAGCGCGGTTTCGAACGCGGCGATGGTGCCGTCCGGGTCTCCCTGCTCCATGAGCAGCTCGCCCAGCCTGCTGGCGGCCCACGGCCGCAGCGCGGGGTGGCCCTCGTCGACGACGCGTTGCAGCAACCGGCGGGCCTGCTCCTGGTCGTCGCCGAGCAGCAGGTCCTCGGCCAGCGCGTAGCGCGCGGCGGTGGCGCACAGCTTGTTCGGCGACTCGGCGAGCCGCGTGAGGTCCTCCAGCGGGGTGTCCTCGCCGCGTTCGGCGCGGGCGGCTTCGGCGAGCTCGCGCACCGCCGGTTCCGCACCTGCGAGCAGAGCGTCCACTTCGGACTCGTCGTCGCGCTCCAGGCGGAGCAGCACGGGGAGCGCGCCTCGGGCGGCGGGTTCGTTCAGCAGCGCGTCGATGAACGCGGCGTGCCGCGCGTCCGCACCTGTGCCGGTGGCTGCGAGGCGGCGCAGCAGGTCCCGGGCGCGGCCGGGATCGCCCAGCGCGGCTTCGGCGATGGCCAGCGAAACCTGCGCGCGCGAAGCGTTTTCGGAGCCGCCGTCGACGAGGAGCTGGTAGGCCTCGCGCGCGGCGGTGATGTCACCGGAGGCGGCGGCCTGCCGCGCGCGCCGTTCCAGCTCGGCGGGGTCGACCGGCTCGGCCGGCTCGGGGTCGATCGGCGGGATGACCAGCTGCGCGGTGTCGGCCACGTCCGGCTCTTCGGCGTCCATCATGGACAGCGCCAGCGCGGCTTCGTGCGCGACGGTGGTGTCCTCGGCCTCGGCGGCCAACCGGAACGCCTCCGCCGCGGCTGCCTCGTCTCCCTGGTCGTACCGCAGCACGCCGACGTGGTAGGCGGCGCGCGGCGCCTTGTCCGGGTGCCCGGAGGCCACGACCTTGCCGAACGTCTCGATCGCGGCCTCGACCTCGCCGGTGTCGCGCTGCAGCTCGGCCAGCACGCCCAGCGCCTCCAGGCCGTAGCGCGGGTGACGGCTGTCGATGACGCGTTGCAGCACCTCGCGGGCCTGCGGGATCCGATCCGTCCGGCGCAGTTGCAGGCTCAGCTGGATCAGCGCCCGCAGCCGGACGCTGGGGCGCGGGTCCTGCGCGGCGCGCTCGTAGGCCCGCACGGCTCCGGCCGGGTCATCGAGCGCGACCAGCACACCGCCGCGCAGCACGTGGCCCCAGGCGAGGTGTTCGGGGTGGCCGAGCTCGATGATCTGCTCGGCGAGCCGCCGGGTGACGTCGGTGTCGTCGACGTGCAACGCGTAGAGCTTGCCCGCGCCGAGCGAGCCGTAGTGCGGGTGACCGCTGTCGAGCAGCTTGCGCAGCAGCGGCTCGGCGTCGTGGTCGCGTCCCTGCTCCAGCATCGCCAGCGCGCGCTGGTAGGCGATCTGCAGGAACTCGGTCCCCTCGGTGCGCTCGGGCGGGAGGTTGAGCTGCTGGGCGGCTTCGACGACGGCGGGATCGCCGCAGGACAGCGCGCGGGTGCGGGCCTCGCGGGCGCCGGCGATGTCACCGAGCTGCTGGAGGACCTGGGCAAGCAGGACGTCGGCGCGGCCGGCCTCGTCGGGTTCGGCACCTTCGGTGGCGAAGCGCAGCAGCACCTGGGCGGTGGGCAGTTCCCCGGTGTTGAGCAGCAGGTGCCCGAGGGCGAGGGCGGCGGCCTGGGCGTGCACGGGATGACCGGAGTCGATCACTCGCTGGTAGACGTCGCGGGCGGCGGTGAGGGCGTCGTTCTCGGTGAGGATCGCCCCGAGCATCAGGCCGGCTTGAGCGGCCGCTTCGTAGTCGCCTTCCTCCAGCACGGTGCGTAACGCCTGCGCAGCGGCGTCGTGATCACTGTCGAGCAGCAACTGCCTCGCTCGCGTGACCTCTTGCTCCCACCGTGACATTCCGCCGCGCCCTCCGATCGGGTGATCGCCGAGCACGAGAATATCGCCCTTGGGGCGCGTGCAGACCGGCCGCGGCCACCTTTCCCCCGCACGCGCGAAAGGAGCGGGCCGCCCATGCGATGGACGACCCGCTCCCAGGAACTGCGCTCTCGGTCAGCTGGCGAGCTGCTTGAGGCGCTCGAAGCCTTCCTTGTACTGGTTGATGTCGGTGTTGCCGCTGATTCCGGCGACCTTGCCCTTGTCGGTGTACTGCCAGAAGTCCCAGTCCTGGAAGCCCTTGGGCACCGTGGGGCTGTCGACCTCGTAGGCGGCCAGCCACAGGTCGTGGTCCTTGAAGGTGTCGGTGCTGCCCATGCACTGCTTCCAGAAGGACGGGTTCGCGTAGACGATCGGGTCCTTGCCGGTGCGCTGCTTGACCGTGTCGTTGAACGACTTGGTCCACTGGTGCATCTGGTCGACGCTCTTGCCGTAGCAGCTCCCGCCGTTGGGGTCGACCTCGAGGTCGAGCACCGGAGGCAGGGTCTTGCCGTCGTTCTTGTAGTCGATGATGTCCAGGAAGCGGTTGGCCTGGGTCGCACCGTCGGAGTCGTCAGGCCGCGCGAAGTGGTAGGCACCCGCGATCAGGCCCGCGTCCTTGGCACCGTGGTACTGCTCGGAGTACTTCGGGTTGGTGAAGTCGGTGCCGTCGCTGGCGAGCACGAAGGTGAACTTCTTGTTGTCGGCCGCGACCTTCTTCCAGTCGATGTTCCCGTTGTGGTTGGAAACGTCGATGCCTTCGACCGGCGGGCCCAGCGGGGCGTCCTGCTTGACCTCACCGGACTGCTGAGCCTCGGACTTGGTCTCCGCGCGGGTCTGCGGCGGGTCGGCCTTCTTCTGCTCCGCGGGCTGCGGGGCCGCTTGCGCCATCGGGGCGGCCACTGCGGCCTCTTCGACGTCGCGCCCATCATCACCACCGGCGACGCCGCCGATGATCAGACCGACGATGCCCACGGCGGCGATACCGGCGCCCACCTGCATGGAGCGCTGCCGGGAAGCGTTCTTGACGGACTCGGGGACGTGCGGAGCAACCCTCTCCCGGAGGCGCCGCACGGCGGGTGCGTCCAGCACGCGCTGGAGCAGAGCGTTGTCGGCTCCCTCAGCCTTGGCGTGCCACCCTCGCTCGTTCGCCTCGTGCTTCGGGGTCGAGGCGTGGTCGTTGCTTTCGGGGGATTTGCTGTGGTCGGGGGTCTCGGGTTTCACGAGCCCCACACTCCGCGACGGAGAGTGGTCTGCCATCGAGGTTTATACCTAGACGACTACCTAGTTTCACCCCATCGGGTACTAATGCCACATATTCGGTTACGCACCGTCAGATGCGCCCAGGGCGTGGCGGAATCCTAACCGCAGCACCACGCCGCTCCGGCAGGCCCCCGGGCGCGCTCCGTCACCGGGCACCGCGCGTGACCGCGCGGCGCAGCGGAGCCCCGATCGCGACGAGCAGGGCCAGCACCGCCACGCCCCAGAGCGTGATGGCGATCGGACCCGAGACCAGGATCGACAGGTCGCCCTCCGAGATGGTCAGCGCGCGGCGCAGCTGCTGTTCGGCGATCGGCCCCAAGATCAGGCCGACCACCGCCGGGGCGACCGGGATGCCGGCCTGGCGCATCAGGAGCCCCAGCAGCCCCAGCGCGCACAGGACCACCAGGTCCACCGTCGTGCCACCGGCCGCGTACGTGCCCAGCGCGGCGAAGACCAGCACCCCGGCGTAGATGCCGTAGGCCGGGATCGTCAGCAGCTTCGCCCACATCCGCACCAGCGGGAGGTTGAGCACCAGCAGCATCAGGTTCCCGATGTAGAGGCTGGCGATGAGCGTCCACACCAGCGGCCCGGACTCCTCGAACAGCTCCGGCCCCGGTTGCAGCCCGTAGGACTGGAACGCGGTGAGGATGACCGCCGCCGTCGCCGAGGTCGGCAGCCCGATGGTCAGCAGCGGCACCAGCACGCCCGCCGAGGCGGCGTTGTTGGCCGCCTCCGGCCCGGCCACTCCCTCGATCGCACCGTGCCCGAACTCCTCCGGGTGCTTGGTCAGCCGCTTCTCCACGCTGTAGCTCAAGAACGTCGGAACCTCCGCTCCCCCGGCGGGCAGGCTGCCGATCGGGAAGCCCAGCGCCGTCCCGCGCAGCCACGCCGGCCAGGACCGCCGCAGGTCGGAGCGCGACAGCACGACGCGGTCGCGCAGCGGCTGCACCGTCGAGGAACCGGTCCCGCTGATCAGGTGCCCGAAGGACTCGCTGAGCGCGAACAGCGCGATCACCACGATGACGACGTCGATGCCGTCCAGCAGCGAGTCCACGCCGAAGGTCAGCCGGGGCTGCCCGGTCTGCGAGTCGATGCCCACCAGGCCGACCGCCACCCCGACCAGCAGGCTCGCGACCCCTTTGAGCAGGTCGGGACCGAGCAGCGCGCTGACGGTCACGAACGCCACCGCCATCAGCGCCACGTACTCCGGTGGCCCGAAGCTGGTGGCGAACCCGGCGACCACGGGGGCCACGAACGTCAGCCCGAGCGTGCCGATGGTCCCGGCCACGAAGCTGCCGAGGGCGGCGGTGGCCAACGCGGAGGCGGCGCGTCCGGCGCGCGCCATCTTGTTGCCCTCCAGCGCGGAGACCATCGAAGCGCTCTCACCGGGGGTGTTGAGCAGGATCGAGGTCGTCGACCCGCCGTACATGCCGCCGTAGTAGATCCCGGCGAACAGGATGAGCGCGCTGGAGGCCTCCAGACGGAAGGTGATCGGCAGCAGCAGAGCCACGGTCAGCGCCGGGCCGATGCCGGGCAGCACTCCCACGGCCGTGCCGATGGTCACGCCCACCAGCGCCCACAGCAGGTGGCCCGGGGTGAGGGCGTTGGCGAATCCGTTGAGAAGCAGTCCGATCTGTTCCACTAGAAGCCCCAAGGTCCGCTGGGCAGGCTCAACCCGATGAGCCGGTCGAAGACGAGGAAGACGGCCGCGGCCAGCGCCCACCCGTAGGCGAGCAGCACCCAGCGGCGCGGAGCACCGAGCAGCAGCGCGGCACCCACGAACAGCCCCGCCGCGGTGAGCACGTATCCGGCCAGCGGCAGCAGCAGCGCGAACGCGAGCAGCACCGCGACCAGCGCGACCACCCGCCACCAGGCGCCGGGGAGCTCCGCACGCGCGGCTCCGGGAAGCCGGATCCCGGCCTGCACCAGCAGGCCGATGCCGACCGCGCCGAGCAGCACCGCGACCATCACCGGCATCACGGCCGGTCCCATCGCCGAGTTCTCGTCCGGCAGCCGCATCGAGTCGACGATGATCACCACCGCGCCCAGCAGCATCAGCGCACCGAACAGCCCGGTGGAGAGCGCGGTTCGACGGTCCTGCACGGCCATCACCCCAACCCGATCTTGTCGAGCACGTCGGACACCCGGTCCTGCTCGGCGCGGAGGAAGGTCTCGAACTCCGGGCCGCCGAGGGTCGCGTCGCCCCAGCCCTCTTCGGCCAGCGTCTCGCGCCACTTCGGCGACCGGGTCATCTCCAGCAGCGCCTGCTCCAAAGCCCGTTCCTGCTCAGCGGAAATGCCCTTCGGCGCGACGACTCCGCGCCAGTTGTCCAGCTCCACGTCCAGGCCGCGCTCCTTGAGCGTCGGCACGTCGGGCAGCGTCGGCGCCCGCTGCGCGCTGGAGACCGCCAGGGCCCGCATCTGCCCGGAGGTGATCTGCGGTTCGAGCTCGGAGACGCCGGAGATCGCGACGGTGGCCCGCCCGGACAGCGCGGTGCTGAGCAGTTCACCGCCACCGGAGTGCGCGACGTAGGACAGCTGCGCCGGATCGGCTCCGACGGCCTGCGCGAGCAGGCCGGCGAGGATGTGCTCGGCTCCCCCGGCCGATCCGCCCGCGATGGACACCGCGCGCAGGTCGCCCTGCATCCGGGTGGTGAGGTCCGACAGCGACCGGATCGGCGAATCCTTCGGCACCGCGATGACTTCGGCGTCGGTGGTCAGCCGGATCAGCGGTGTGGTGTCGTCGAGCGAGACCGGTGAGTCGTTGGCCTTGACGGCGCCGACCATGATCAGCCCCGTCACCAGCAGCTGTGCCGGATCGGCCTGGTAGCGGACGAACTGGCTGAGCCCGATCGTCCCGCCCGCGCCGGTGACGTTGTAGACCTCGGTGCGACCGACGCTGTCCTGCAAGGAGCTCTGCATCTCGCGCGCCGTCTGGTCCCAGCCGCCGCCGGGCGCGGCAGGCGCCATCAACCGCAACTGCCGATCGCCGAGCACCTGCGCCACGGGGCTGCCGTGCCGCTGCTCGGCTGGGGCGGTGGCGACCACCGCCCCCGTGAGCAGCACCGCCACCACCCACGGGATCACCTTCGTCGGAGAGTGCCGCATGTTCGCCTCGTTCAACGCCGAGCGGACTGTCGACAACTGTATACAGTCCCGCACTCGCCTGAGACAAGGGTCACAGGATCTCGAAATCGGCACGTCTCAACGGATCGCCGGAGCACCCCGGCCGACCCGACACGCCGAGTCGAGTGGCACGGTTGCGCTGGTGTCCCTTCGGGCACAATGCTCGATCGGATCTGGCGAAGATCGCAGAGAAGGCGGAACCAGGAAACGTGACGACTGTTCATCAGAAGATCGCCGAGGAGCTCGGGGTCCGCGAAGGCCAGGTGGCCTCTGCTGTCGAGTTGCTCGACGGCGGGTCGACCGTGCCCTTCATCGCGCGCTACCGGAAGGAAGTGACCGGGGCGCTCGACGACGCCCAGCTGCGCACGCTCGAAGAACGGCTGCGCTACCTGCGCGAGCTCGAAGAGCGGCGCGCCACGGTGCTGGAGTCGATCCGCTCGCAGGGCAAGCTCAGCGACGAGCTCGAAACCCAGATCAACGCCGCCGATTCCAAGGCGCGGCTGGAGGACATCTACCTCCCCTACAAGCCCAAGCGGCGCACCAAGGCCCAGATCGCCATCGAGGCGGGCCTGGAGCCCCTCGCCGACCAGCTGCTGGCGGACCCGAACAACGACCCGCAGGCCACCGCCGAGGGTTTCGTGGACGCCGACAAGGGCGTCGCCGACCCCCAGGCCGCGCTGGACGGCGCCCGCTCGATCCTCGTGGAGCGCTTCTCCGAGGACGCCGACCTGATCGGTGAGCTGCGCGAGCAGGTCTGGACGCGCGGGCGGGTCGTCTCCAAGGTCCGCGAGGGCAAGGAGGAAGAGGGCGCGAAGTTCGCCGACTACTTCGAGTTCGACGAGCCCTTCACCGCGCTGCCCTCGCACCGCATCCTGGCGCTGTTCCGCGGTGAGAACGAGGACGTGCTGGAGCTCTCGCTGGAGCCCGACGACGGCACGCCCGTCGAGGGCCCGACCTCCTACGAGCTGCGGATCGCCCAGCAGTTCGGCATCTCCGCACAGGGACGCCCGGCCGACAAGTGGCTGTCCGATGTGGTCCGCTGGGCTTGGCGCACGCGGGTCCTGACCCGGCTGAGCGTGGACCTGCGGTTGCGGCTGCGCCAGCACGCCGAGGACGAGGCGGTGCGGGTCTTCGCGGCGAACCTGCGCGACCTGCTGCTGGCCGCCCCGGCCGGTTCCCGCGCCACGATGGGCCTGGACCCGGGCTACCGCACCGGCGTCAAGGTCGCGATCGTCGACGGCACCGGCAAGGTCGTGGCCACCGACACGATCTTCCCGCACCAGCCGCAGCGGCAGTGGGACCAGGCGCTGGCCAAGCTGGCCGCCCTCGCCCAGCAGCACGACGTCGACCTGATCGCCATCGGCAACGGCACTGCTTCGCGCGAGACCGACAAGCTGGCCGTTGAGCTGATCGGCAAGCACCCGGAGCTGGGGCTCAGCAAGGTCTCGGTCTCCGAGGCCGGTGCGTCGGTCTACTCGGCCTCCGCCTACGCCTCGCGGGAGCTGCCGGACATGGACGTGTCGCTGCGCGGCGCGGTCTCGATCGCCCGCCGGTTGCAGGACCCGCTGGCGGAGCTGGTCAAGATCGACCCGAAGTCGATCGGCGTCGGCCAGTACCAGCACGACGTCTCGGAGTCGAAGCTGTCGCGCTCGCTGGACGCGGTGGTCGAGGACTGCGTGAACGCCGTCGGCGTGGACGTCAACACCGCGTCGGCCCCGCTGCTGACCCGGGTCTCCGGCATCAGCGAGACGCTCGCGGAGAACATCGTCGGTCACCGCGACGGCAACGGCCCGTTCCGCAACCGCAAGGCGCTCAAGGACGTCGCCCGGCTGGGGCCGAAGGCGTTCGAGCAGTGCGCCGGCTTCCTGCGGATCCCCGACGGCGACGACCCGCTGGACTCCTCCGCGGTGCACCCCGAGGCGTACCCGGTCGTGCACCGGATCCTGGAGCGCACCCGGAGCGAGATCGACGGGCTGATCGGCAACGCGAAGCTGCTGGGGCAGCTGAGCCCGCAGGACTTCGTGGACGAGCAGTTCGGTCTGCCGACGGTCAGCGACATCCTCTCCGAGCTCGACAAACCGGGCCGCGACCCGCGTCCGGAGTTCAAGACCGCGACGTTCGCCGAGGGCGTGGAGAAGATCGCCGACCTCCAGCAGGGCATGACGCTGGAAGGCGTGGTGACCAACGTCGCCGCGTTCGGCGCGTTCGTGGACGTCGGTGTGCACCAGGACGGTCTGGTGCACGTCTCGGCGATGTCGAAGAACTTCGTCAACGACCCGCACGACGTGGTCAAGTCCGGCGACATCGTCCGCGTGAAGGTCCTCGACGTCGACATCCCGCGCAAGCGGATCTCGCTGACGCTGCGCCTCGACGACGAGCCGGGCAAGGGCGGCAAGCCCGAGCGCGCCGAGCAGGGCGCGCGCAACGGCGGCGGCCGGGGCAACGCCCAGCGCAACGGCGGCGGGAACGGCGGAGGCGGCAACCGCGGCGGTGGCGGTGGCAACCGCAACGGCGGCGGCAAGCAGAACCGCGGTGGCGGAGGCCGTCAGCGCAACGACGCCCCCAGCGGCGCGATGGCAGACGCCCTGCGCAAGGCGGGTTTCGGCAAGAACTGAAGCCGCGATCCCGAAGGGGCCCCTCCGAATCGCTTCGGAGGGGCCCCTTCGCACGTCACCGGTCGAAACGCCCGGCCTTGACCGCCGTCACGAACGATCTCCACTGCTCGGCCGAAGCGGTGAGGGGGTCGTCCTGGCGGTGCGCCGAACTCCGCACGGCAACACCGAATCTCGAAGTACCGACCTCGACGCGGGAACTCACGTTCTGAGACCGCGACGAAGCTCGCCAACCGGCCGGGTTCGCTGTCATGTTCTCGCGCCTTCCAGCTCATCGAGGATCGCGACCAAAATCCGTTGTCTCACACGGACCGATCACCAGTCCAAGAAGGGTAGACGTCGGGTTCCCGCAGATCGCCACTTCCTCGTGGCCGAAGGACGTCGCGGGCCCTCCGGACCGCGCACTGAACCGATCTTGTGACGCAGGATACGTCCACACTGGAGCGGAAAACGGGGAGTGCGAGCGGCATCCGGGCCGCTCAGCTCTTCGCCGCCTCCCGGCTGCCCTCCGGGACGTTGCCCTGGGCCATGACATCGGCCATGCGCTCGCCGACGACGGCCGGGATCAGCCGTTCAGCGGAACGGATCGCCGCCGCCTGCAGCGCGTTGAACACCAGCGGCCGGAGCCGGTCGATGACGTCGCTGTAGAAGGGCGTCGCCTCCTCCACGGTCGTCACGCGCGTCACGACGTGGCTGCGGACCAGGTCGGCGAGGTGGTCGCCGAGCCCGTCGACCTTCTTGAGCATGTCCTCGGCGATCATCAGCGTTTCATCGAGCGGAATGCCGAGGGCCACCATCTCCGCGGCCGCGTCGTAGAGCAGCGGACTCGTGGTGACGAAACCGCGTCCGCGCCGCTCCAGGATCCCCAGGGCGATGACGCGCTTGATCGCGCTCGGGGTGATCTGCGCGCCGAACTTCTTGCGCAGCTCGCCCAGCGTCACCGATCGCGGTTCCTCCACCGCCCAGGTGCGGTCGGCGACGGCCTCCTCCAGACCGAGCACCTCGCCGAGGCTGCGGCCGGACTCCCAGGCGCCGAGCATCTCCTTGATCTGGGCGAACGCGTACCCGCGCTCCAGCATGCTGATGATCAGCTTGAGCCGGGTCAGGTGCGCATCGGAGTAGATCGCCGTGCGCCCCTCCTTGCGCGGCGGCGGCAGGAGATCGCGGTCCTGGTAGACGCGCACGTTGCGCACCGTCGTTCCCGCGGTCCGGGCGAGGTCGTCGATCCGATAGTCCACCACCTCGCACAGTGTAGTAACTCCGCGCAAGGCGCGCCGATGCCCGTGCCCTGCGCACATTCGGCCGCACAGCGGAAAAATACCGCTGCGGCGATCGTGCCTTCCGGGTTGTGCGGCCGGATTGGAGCGAGCACGTTCCCGCGACGGTGACCGCAGCGCTCGATACCGCCTCCCAGCAGCGACATCGCGAAGTGGCCCGGCCGAACGCTCGCGTTCGACCGGGCCACGGAGGAGGTGGCGTCTTCGGGGGTTAGACGTCCACCTTCTCCCCCTCCCGGGGTTCCTCGAGGTTCGCCTCGCGCTTGGGCAGGAGGCGAGCCAGCAACGGCCAGACCAGGATCAGCGCGACGATGCAGTAGACGGTGATCGAGAACGGCGTGTTGACCAGGCCGCTGAGGCTCCCGTCGCTGATCTGCAGCGCCCGCCGCATCTGCTGCTCCGACGTCGGTCCGAGGATCACCGCGATGATCGCGGGCAGGACCGGCAGGCCGTAGCGGCGCATGGCGAAGCCGATCAGGCCGATCACGAACAGCAGCAGCAGGTCCATCGGCTCACCGCCGACCGCGTACGCACCGACGCTGGCGAAGAACAGGATGCCCGCGTACAGGTACGGCCGCGGGATCTGCAGCAGCTTCGCCCAGACAGGTGCCAGCGGCAGGTTCAGCACCAGCAGCAGCACCGAGCCGATGAACATGCTCGCGATCAGCGCCCAGACGAGCTCGGACTCGCGCGCGAACAGCAGCGGACCGGGCTGGATGCCGTACTGCTGGAAGGCCGCCAGCATCACCGCGGCCACCGCCGTGGTCGGCAGGCCCAGCGTCAGCATCGAGACCATGGTGCCCGCCGCCGACGCGCTCGCCGCGGCCTCCGGACCGGCCACGCCCTCGATCGCGCCCTTGCCGAACTCCTCGCGGTGCTTGGACAGCCGCCGTTCGGCCACATAGGACAGGAACGTCGGGATCTCCGCGCCACCGGCCGGAATCGCGCCGAACGGGAACCCGATGAACGGCCCGCGCAGCCACGGCTTCCACGTGCGCCGCACGTCCGAACCGGACAGCAGGGCGCGGCCGACGGGGATCGGCGCGGCGTTGCTGCGGCGCAGGTGCGCGGCGACCCACAGCGACTCACCGATGGCGAACAGGCCGACCGCGACGATGACGACGTCGATGCCGTCGGACAGGTGCAGCAGACCGAAGGTCAGCCGCTGCTGGCCGGTCATCTCGTCCAGGCCGATGATCCCGATCGTCAGACCGATCAGCAGCGACGCGAAACCGCGGATCCGGGACTTGCCCAGCACCGAGGTGATCGCGATGAACGCCAGCACGGTGATCGCCAGGTAGTCCGGCGCACCGATGTCCACCGCCAGCGAGGCCACGGTCGGCGCCAACAGCACCAGCAGGGTCAGCCCGACGATCGCACCGATGAAGTGCCCGACGGCCGCGGTCGCCAGCGCCTGCGCGCCACGACCCTTGCGGGCCATCGGGTTTCCCTCCAGCGCCGCGATCACCGAGAAGCTCTCCCCCGGCGTGTTCAGCAGGATCGACGTCGTCGACCCGCCGAACATGCCGCCGAAGTAGATGCCGGCGAACATGATGAACGCGCTCGTCGGCTCCAGCGCGTAGGTGACGGGCAGCAGCAGCGCCACCGCCATCGCCGGCCCGATGCCGGGCAGGACCCCGATCGCGGTGCCCAGCAGCACGCCGAGCGCCGCCCACACCAGGTTCATCGGGGTCAGCGCGGTGGCGAAACCGTCGAGCAGCAGGTTCAGCGATTCCATCTGTTACAGCACCCCCATCAGCGGGCCGCCGGGCAGGGGGACACCGAGCAGGTTGTTGAACGCGAAGTAGGTCACCACCGACAGCACGGCCGCCAGCAGCGGGTCCCGCACCGCGTTGCGGCTGCCCAGCGCGTACGCGCAGCCCCAGAACAGGATCATCCCGGACAGCGGGAAGCCGATGATGTTGATCAGCACCGCGTTGGCCAGGAACGACGCCGACAGCAGCAGGACGGTCCGCCAGTCGCTGGGCGCCGAGAGGTCCACGTCCTCACCGGTTTCGGACTCGCCGTGCCCGCCCCGCAGCACGTCGCGGGCCAGCAGCACCGAGACGAGCAGCAGCAGGCCGCCGATGAGGAACGGCACGGTCTTGGGCCCGACGGGTCCGCGCTGGGTGAAGTCGGTCGAGATCGACGCGGCGTCGGAGAGCACCAGCACGCCCAGCAGCGCCAGCAGCACGCAGATGCCCAGCTCGGAGTGCTCGCGCAGCCAATTCCGCTTGGAGCCTTCGGTTTCGGGGGTCTTGGTCGCGGTTTCGGTCATGCCAGCCCCAACTCCTTGAGCACCGTGGCCACCCGGTCGTTCTCCTGCGCCAGGAACTCACCGAACTGCGGTCCCGGCTGGTACGCCTCGGTCCAGCCGTTGCGCTGCAGCGCTTCCTTCCACTCGGGGGTCGCGTTGAGGCGCTCGAACAGCGACACGAGCTTGGCGCGGTCGCGCTCGTTCATCCCCGGCGGGGCGACGACGCCGCGCCAGTTGGTGAAGTTGACGTCCACACCGGACTCCAGGAGCGTCGGCGCGTCGACGCCGGGCAGGCGCTCCGGGCCGGTCACCGCCAGCACGCGCAGTTCGCCGGCTTCGATCTGGTCGCGGTACTCGCCGATGCCGGAGACGCCGAAGGCGACCTTGCCGCCGAGCACCGAGGCCAGCAGCTCGCCACCGCCGTCGAAGGGCACGTAGTTGACCTGCTTGGGGTCCAGGCCGATGGCCTTCGCCATGAGCATCGGCGCCAGGTGGTCCGGCCCGCCCGGGGACGAACCGCCGCCGACCGGGACCTCGCCGGGGCGGGCCTTCCAGTCGTCGATGAGCTGGTCGAGGTTCTGGTACTTCGAGTCCTTGCCGACCACGATCACGTCGGATTCCTCGACGAGCTTGGCGATCGGGGTGGTGTCCTGCAACGACACCGGCGAGTGGTTGGTGTAGACGCTGCCGACCACGCCCAACCCCATCGACATGGCGAGCTTGCCGTTGCCGCGCTCGTTGACGACGCGTCCCAGGCCGACGGTGCCGCCGGCGCCGGGGAGGTTGAACACCTCGGTGTTGCTCTGCAAGCCGGCGTCTTCCATCGCCTTGACCGCGGTCCGGGCTGTGATGTCGTACCCGCCGCCGGGCGAGTTGGGCACCAGCACTCGCAGGCCCCGGATCTGTGCTTCGGCGCTGCTGTCACCGCTGGTGCTGATCAGTGGCGGCACCAGGAGCACCAGCAGCACGGCTGCGATGGCAGCCAGCGCGCTGCGTAGCCGCACGGGCAATCCCGCCTCTCCATTGTGGTCGGAACGTGAGCCGGCTCATGCTGCACGCCCGCACGCCGCCGTGTCTCGCTTAGCCACGTAACGACACTTCCGGAACTTCTGTAACCCGGCCGAGTGAAGAACACGAGCATCGAGCAGAACGCGCTGAAATATCCCGCCCACCAGCCCGGCCCTCCCGAACCTTGATCCACTTCCCTCCACGCCCGGAGGAACGGGCGTTTCGGGCAGGTTCTTTGCGGGGGTGGGGTTGCGAGCGGTTAACGTTCCCGGCGAGGAGGTGCGCGGTGTTGCGTGTGCAGGGGAGCTTGTCCCGGCAGCTGCTGAGCTGGCAGTTGCTGATCATCCTCGTGCTGCTCGGCACCGTCGCCGTGTACTCCGTCGCCCAGAGCGACGTCGCGTTCCGGGCCAGCGAGGGGCGCAAGATGCTCTCGGTCGCCGAGGACCTGGCGGCCACCGAGACCGTCCGGGCGAGCCTGGCCGACCCCTACCGGCGGGACGCGCTCCCGATCCTCGCCGAGAGCGCGCGCAGCCTGTCCGGGGCCGATCAGGTGATCATCGCCGACGCCCGGGGCAAGGTGCTGACCTCGCCCGATCCGGGTCAGCGCGGGCAGCCGCTGCCGTTGGGCGAGTCGAGCGTGCTGCGCGGTTCGGCGTGGGTCGGCGAGATCTCGGCGGACGGCACCGACACGCTCGTGGCGCACGTTCCGGTCATCGCCAACGACGCGCGGCTCGTCGGCGTCATCGCCGCCGGCCGCAACACCCCCGACCTGCTGCAGGGACTGCGCGAAGCCCCGGAGAACCCCCTCGCCCTGCTGGCCTTCGCCGCGTTCCTGGGCATCGCCGGGTCGGTGCTGCTGGCCCGGCGGGTCAAGCGCCAGACGCTGGGGCTGGAGCCGCAGGAGATCACCCGGCTCGTCGAGCACCGCGAAGCGCTGCTGCACGGGGTGCGCGAAGGCGTGGTCGGCGTGGACGAGCAGAACCGGATCACGCTGGTCAACGACCAGGCGCTGCGCCTGCTGTCGCTGCCGCAGGACTGCCTCGGCCACGACATCGACTCGCTCGAACTCGGCGACCGCGCCCGCGACGTGCTCACCGGGCGGTCCGACGGCGTGGACCAGATCGTGCTGCGCAAGGGCCGGGTCGTGGTGCTCAACCGGATGCCGATCTCCACCGTCGGCGCGGTGGTGACCATGCGCGACCGCACCGAGCTGGTCGACCTGCAGCGCGAGCTCGCGGTCCACCGCGACACCACCGACACGCTGCGCGCCCAGGCCCACGAGTTCTCCAACCGCCTGCACACCATCTCCGGGCTGGTGGAGCTCGGCGAGTACGACGAGCTGCAGCGCTACGTGCAGCGCATCAGCCACCACAGCGAGCAGTGGCACGCCGAGGTCACCGCCCGCGTGCAGGATCCGGCCACGGCCGCGCTGCTGATCGCCAAGTCGAGCCTGGCCGCGGAGCGCGGCGTGGGGCTGCGGCTCAACGAGGGCGGCTTCCTCGGTGAGATCGACGAGGAGCTGTCGGCCGACGTGGTGACCGTGCTCGGCAACTTCATCGACAACGCACTCGACGCCCTGGAGTCCACCCGCGACGCGTGGATCGAGGTCGAGCTGCGGCAGAGCGACGAGATCACCGTCGTGGTGCGCGATTCCGGTCCGGGCGTGGCACCGGAGATCGTCGAGGAGGTGTTCCGGCACGGCTTCACCACCAAGGCCGCGCGCGGTGGTGAGCGCGGGCTGGGCCTGGCGCTGACCAGGCAGATCTGCCGCAGGCGCGGCGGATCGGTGGAGGTGCACAACGCCGACGGCGCGGTGTTCACCGCGCGGCTGCCGTGGGAGGGAGCATGATCAGAGTTCTGGTGGTCGACGACGACTTCATGGTCGCCAAGGTCCACAGCGGGTACGTCTCGCGGGTGGACGGCTTCGAGGTCGTCGGCGTCGCGCACACCGGGGCCGACGCGGTCGTCGCCGCCGACGAACTGCGCCCGGACCTGGTGCTGCTGGACATCTACCTGCCCGACATCGACGGCATGTCGGTGCTGCGCCAGCTGCGCGGGCGCCCGTCGGCCGACCCGGACGTCATCGTGATCACCGCGGCGCGCGACCTGGACACCGTCCGGGGCGCGATCCACGGCGGCGCGCTGCACTACCTGATCAAGCCGTTCAGCTACGAGGCGCTGCGGGAACGCCTGGAGAGCTTCCGGTCGCTGCACCGCACCCTCGCCGACCTCCCCGGCGACGCGCCCGCCGCCCAGCAGGACGTCGACCGCCTCTTCGGCACCCGCACCCGGAGCGCCACGCCCCCGAAGGGGCTCTCCTCCGAAACGGCGCGCGTGGTCGAGGACATCCTCCGCGAGCGCTCCGCCGGCGGCGGCGACCTCTCCGCGACCGAGTGCGCCGAGGCCACCGAGATCTCCAGGGTCAGCGCCCGCAAGTACCTGGAGCACTTCGTGGAGTCCGGCCGCGCCGAAGTCCGCCTCCGCTACGGAGGAACCGGACGCCCGGAACGCCGCTACCGCTGGGTCTGACACCCCGCCGAGGTCTCCGATTTCAGGGAGATCCGGTCCCAGATATCCCCTGAAACCCGGTACCCGACTTCCACTGAAATCGGGTGTCGGATTTCCTCTGAAATCGGGAACTCCGGTCGGGGACGGGTTTCGTCTAGTGCGGGGAGAAGGTCACGGGGAGGGAGGTGAGGCCTCGCATCAGGACTGAGGGGCGCCAGGTGAGGTCTTCCGGGTGAATGCCCAGGTTCGTGTCCGGGAGGCGGTCGAGGAGGACCCCGATCCCCGTGGTGGTGATGGTCCGGGCGATCTCCTGAGCCGGGTAGGGGCAGCCGTACTCGCCGTGGCTGAACGACAGGTGCGCGTGGTTGCCGGTGGCGCCCTCGTGACCGTGCGGCCGGACCTGCGGATCGGCGTTGGCCGCCGCCAGGCCGAGGACCAGCAGATCTCCCTCCCGGATGGGCTTCCCGCCGAGCTGGACGTCCTGAGTCGCCCAGCGGCCCACGTGGTTCTGGATCGGGGTGTCCTCCCAGAGGACCTCGTTGAGCGCGTGCCCGACGCTGCTGCGCCCACCCGCGAGGTCGACGGCGAAGCGGGGTTCGGTGAGCATCAGGCGCAGCGCGTTGCCCATCCAGTCCGATGTGGTCAGATGCGCCTTGCCGAGGGTGATGAACAGGTCTGCGGCGATCTCGTCCTCGGTGAAGCCGATCGGGTGCTTCACCAGGTGGGACACCAGGTCGCCGGTGGGTCTCGCGCGCCGCTCGCGGACCAGCCGCAGCATCCGGGCGACCGTGCGCTCGTGCGCGCGCACCGCTTCCTCGCCCTCCTGCCCGGACAGCGCGACGTCGTGGGTGAGCATCGGCGCCTCGTCGTCGGCGAGCCCGTAGACCTTGGCCATCGCCAGCAGCGGGATCTGGTGGGTGTACTCCACGACGAGGTCGGCGAAGCCACGACCGGCGAACCGGTCGATCAGCGTGTCGCAAATCCGTTCCACCGCGGCGGAGAGCTCGAACGAGTCCACTGTGTCCAGTGCTTCGCGCACGACGGAGCCGCGCGTGCGGTGCTCCTCGACGTCGGCCAGCAACGCCGACGGCCGAGGTTCGACGTAGGCGCGCAGCGACCAGTTCTCCGGGACGATGTGCCAGCGGTTCCAGCGTCGCGGGTCACGGCCGAACAGCTCGGGGTTGCCCACCACGTAGTGCAGTTCGCGGTAGCCGAGCACGCACCAGGCCGGGACGCCGCCCTCCAGCTGCACGGGCGCCACCGGGCCGTGGTCGCGCCGCAGGTGCCGGTACACCGCGGCCGGATCGTGGTGGAAACGCGCGCCGTAGAAGGGAGTCGTGCTCACGTGCGGGTCCATCACAGGCCCCGGGCCAGCGACATCGCGTGCAGGTGCTCCACCAGTCGCACCAGCACCTCCTTGCTGGACTCCCGGTCCCGGGCGTCGCAGTCGATCATCGGCACCTCGCCGGGCAGGTCCAGCGCGTCGCGCACCTGCTCCAGCCCGTGCTTGGGAACGCCGAAGTTGTTGCGCGCCACCACGAACGGCGTGCCCTGCTCCTCCAGCCGGTCGATGGCGTACCAGCAGTCGGCGATGCGTCGGGAGTCCACCAGCACGACCGCGCCGAGGCATCCGCTGAACAGCTGGTCCCAGATGAACCAGAACCGCTCCTGGCCCGGCGCGCCGAACAGGTACAGCACCATCCGCTCGTTGAGCGTGATGCGGCCGAAGTCGAAGGCCACCGTCGTGGTGGTCTTGGTGCCCACGCCGGCGGTGGAGTCCACGCCGACGCTGGCGGTGGTCATGGTCTCCTCGGTGGTCAGCGGCCGGATCTCGCTGACCGAGCGCACCATGGTGGTCTTGCCGACCGCGAAGCCGCCGATGATGACGATCTTCAATCCGTCGGATGCGGTGCGCCGCAACGGTGTTCGGTCAGATGTTGCGAAGTCCAACGAGCACCTGCTTGAGGAAATCGGGAGTCGGGATCTCCGACGGGTCGCGCCGGGCGGAGGGGTGTCGCGCGGTGATCTTGCCCATCGCGTGGAGATCACCGAGCAGGATGCGCACGACGCTCACCGGGAGGCGGAGCTCGGCGGAGAGCTCGACCACCGAGATCGGTTCGCGGCTGAGCCGCAGGATGGCGGCGTGCTCCGACTGCATGCCCGGGGTCGCCTCGCCCTCGGCGACCACCAGGGTCACCGAGTCGAAGACGTCGTCGGCGGGACGGGTGCGGCCGCCGGTGACGATGTAGAGCCGGTCCGGGTTCTCGTCGTCGAGCAGCCGCCTGGTCATGAGACCTCGACCCGGCTGGGACTCCGCAGGTGCTCGCCGATCTGCTCGACGAGCTCGTTCATGTTGTGGCCGACGATGCCCACATCGGTCTCGTCGGAGGCCAGCACCGCCAGGTGCGCGCCGAACCCGGCCTCGACGATGCACAGGACGCCGCCGTAGAACTCGGTCATGGACTGGCGCACTCCCCCGCTGCCGTCGCCGAACTCCACCGACGCGCCGTAGGACAGGCTCTGGATCCCCGAGGCGATGGCCGAGAGCTGATCGGCCTGGTCGGCGCTCAGACCGGCGGTGTGGCAGAGCTTGAGGCCGTCCTTGGACAGCACCAGCGCGTGTCTGCTGCCGGGGGTGTTCTGCAGCAGGTTCTCCAGCATCCAGTCGAGTTCGCGGGTGTCGATGGTCATCGCGGTTGCGGGACGGCGGGCGGGGTGACCCGCCGTCCCACACCTCCAATCGAGGTCTTCGGGGGCATCATCGGGGTTGTTCGTCCGAAGTGGACGAGTCGTCGCGGCGGGACTTGGAGAACGCGCCGAAGCGCGCACCCGCGTCCGACCGCTTGCCCTCGGCCTGCCTGGCGGCGGGGGCCGAGCGCGCTGAGGCGAGGGTTCGTCCCCGGCGGCGCTTGGGGAGCTCGCCGGGTTCGGTCGATTCGGTCTCGGTGTCGGCGTGGACGTCGAGGGTCGGCTTGGCCGGTTCCTCGGCGGGGGGCTCGGCGTCCTGGCGCGGCTGGGTGATCAGCTTCTGCGGGATCATCACGACCACACCGGTCCCGCCGCGCGCCGAGGCGCGGAAGGACACCGACAGCTCGTGCTTGCGTGCCAGGCATCCGACCACGGCCAGGCCGAGCCGGCTGCCGGAGATCTCGGCGAGGTCCATCGGGGTGTCGGACACCGCCTGCTCCGCGCGGGCCAGCGCGGTGTCGCTCATCGCCAGTCCGCTGTCCTCGACGGTGACGACCACGCCGCTGTGCACCTCCTCGACGTAGACGTGCACCTCCTCGGTGGGCGGCGAGAACTTGGTGGCGTTGTCCATGATCTCGGCCAGCGCGTGCATCACGCCCTCGGCCGCGTAGCCGACGACCGCGACGGTGCTGGTGGAGTGCAACCGGATTCGCTGGTACGAGCTGATCCGGCCCATCGCGCCGCGCAGGACGCCCTCCATCACGATCGGCTTGGTCCAGCGCCTGCCGCTGCGCGCTCCGGTGAGCACCGCGATGCTGTCGGCGAGCCGACCGGCCTGCGCAGTGCTGTGGTCGAGCTTGAGCAGGTCGGCGAGGACGTCGTCGGAGTCGTGCTTGCCCTCCATCTCGCGGAGGTCGGCGAGCATCCCGGTGGCCAGCGCCTGAACCCGCCCTGCCGCGTTGGCGCACGTCGCCAGCGCGGCGGCGCGCATCTTCTCGCTGGTGGCCAGCTCTCTGGTCATGGCCTTGATGACGCGCCGGTGCGGAACGCTGAAGTCCTGCTTGTGCTCCTTGACCGCTTCCTCGGCGGTGGCTCCGGCACGCAGCTGCCGGGCAACGCCGGGCAGGGCCTCACCGGCCAGCCGCACCATGTCGCTGTTCATGCTGGCTGCGGCGAGGCGGTAGTGCCGGGTCATCTGCACGCCGCGCACGGTTCCGGCGACGGCGACCGACAGGGCGAGGACGAGCAGCGCTCCGATCACGGCGACGGAACCCGCGCCTGCGGGGACTTGGAGAACCGCCCAGAGGAGGATCGCGCCGGAGATGATGAGGGTGAGCACGAACGCGACGACAGCCGGAAACCGGTAGGGGAACTCTCCGCGCGGTTGCAGCTGGGTGTCGGTCGACATCAACGGTTCCTCATCGCCGGATGCGGGGTCGGGCTCGCTTTGGGCACGTTGGTACGCGACGCAGATAGTAACGGAGAGCATACAGCCGATGACTCTCTTTTGGGTGATACTTGCCTCACTGTGGCAACCAGCTCCGCATTCGATCTTCATCCGGAGCCGGTACCGCCGGTTAAGCGCGTAGTTCTTTCGGTTTTTTCACAAAAGTGGAGACGCTTTTTCATCGCGTCCGGGAACTCGGTCCTCGCCATTCGCAGATCTTTCGCGCTACTCCATAGAGGTGACGCTGCGTCACTACGCTGCGGATTTTTCACCTGATCAGGGCGGCCGCTGATCACTACGCTACGCATCAGCAAAGTCACTCGCAGACACATTGGCGGACCGACCGATGATCACCAGGACCCTCGACCTGGACCGTCCGAGCGACGCTCGTGTGCACGACTACATGCTCGGCGGCGGCAGCAACTTCGCCGCCGACCGCGCGCTGGCCCGGCGCATCCTCGCCCAGGCGCCCTACGCCAGGCTGGAGGCCCTGGCCGCGCGCAACTGCCTGCGGCGCATGATGCGCACCTGCCTCGACCAGGGCGTCCGGCAGTTCCTGGACCTCGGCTCGGGCATCCCCATCGCCGGCAGCCCGCACGAGATCGCCGCCGAGGCCGACCCCGCCGCGCGGGTGGTCTACGTCGACAACGAGCAGATCGCCGCCACCCAGGGCACGCTGCTGCTCGCCGGGAGCGAAACCGCGGTGATGCTGCACGCCGACGTCCGCGATCCGGAATCCGTCCTGGCCGCCGAGGAGACGCGGCGGCTGCTGGACTTCGACCAGCCGGTGGCCGTGCTCCTGCTCGGCGTGCTGCACCAGTTCGGCGAGCACCACCAGCCGGCCGAGGTGATCCGCCACTACACCGACGCGCTGGCCCCCGGCTCGCTGCTGGCGCTGTCGCACTTCACCGACGAGTTCGCGCCCAAGCCGGCGCACGACATCCTCGCGGTGCTGCCCGACTGCCCGCCGCCGGCCATGCGCGACCGCGCCACCGTGCTGTCCTACCTCGGCGACGCCGAACCGCTGGAGCCCGGAGCGGTGCCGGTCGCCGACTGGCGGCCCGAACCGGGCGACGCCGACCTGCGCTCGCCCGAGCCGCTGAGCTTCGCGCTGCTGGCCCGCACCGCACCCACGCCCCCACCTCACCCGAACAGCTCAGGCATCTAGACTGTTCGCCCAGAATCACACTTCTACCAGCTGAGATTCCGGACGGACCGACCTTGAGGTAGCAAGCGTGCACGAACTGACCGCTACGCGCGCGGGCGCCGCCCCGCAGCGGAGTACCCGGAAAGTCAGCTGGGACGCTGTGCGCACCGGATGCGTGGTGCTGGTGATGATCTACCACGCGACCCACATGAGCCGCGTGACCCATCCCGAGCTCTCCCCGCGCACGTTGGTCTTCCCGTACCAGGTCGGCGCGAGCATGCTGCTGGTCATCTCGGCCTACTTCGCGGCGGCCACCATCGGGCGCGGCAGCCTGCGTCGCTACTGGTGGAAGCGGATGGCGCGCCTCCTGCCGCCCTTCGTCGGCGCGGTGGTGCTGATCTGGCTGGTCCTGCGCTTCCTGCGCCCACCCGCCTGGGTGGAGCCGAACGGGCAGGACCTGGTCGGACACCTGCTGATGCTGTGGAACTGGAAGCCGTCCGTCTACGCCTTCCTGGACGGTTCACATTGGACGGTCCCGCTGCAGCTGCTGGGATTCACCTTCGCCGCGGTGCTCTACGCCACCAAACTGGGCCACGGCAACAAGATCCCCTGGGTGCTGTGGACGGCGGTGCTGCTGCCGCTGGCGCAGTGGCACATCCGCATCTCCGGGGCACCGGAGACCTACCGGATGCTCGTGGACGGTTTCGGCGCGCACCGCTGGCACCTGTTCGTGGCCGGGGTGGCGATCTGGATGGTCTCCACCGGGCGCCTCTCGCGCGGGCACTTCGCGCTGCTGCTGGCCGCCTGCATGTTCGCCCAGGCCATGCACAACTACATCCGCCTGCCCGACGGGCAGCTCGACTGCGACTGGGGCTCCACCCTCGGCGTGTGGACCGGACTGCTGGTGCTGACCCTGGTCGCCTGCGGCCCGGACTGGAAGCTGCCACCGGCGCTCGCGCGTGGCGTGACCTGGTTCGCCGGCATCTCCTACGGCGTGTTCCTCAGCCACCAGACCATCGGCTACGTCCTGCTGCACTACCTCGACACCAACGGCGTGCCGCCGCTGCTGCAGACGCCGGCCATGCTGGCCACCGGCACGGCCGTGGGCTGGGCGCTGACCAGAGCGGTCGAACGCCCGGCACACGACTTCCTGATGCGCTTCTACGACCGGACGGCCGCCCGTCAGAGCGGGTGACGCTCCAGCGGCTGGTGGTCGATGCGGGTGCTGCGCAGCGCCGGGACGTCGACCCCTGCCCAGCGGCGGACGGTGGCCTCGGCCTCCGCGCGCTGGTCAGCGGGCAGTCCGGCGATCTTGGCGCCGTGGTTGGCGCCCGGGACCAGGTAGGCGTGCGAGTCGTCGCGGCCCGGTTCGAAGGGCTCGGCGCTCCACGGGTCGTTCTGGCCGTTGACGAACATCAGCTCTGAGCCCTGGCTGCGGACCCAGGTGTCGACCTCGCGCATCACGCCGGGCTCGAACTCCATGGGGATCTCGCGAGGCACCAGGTTGCGGGGCCGGCTGAGGTCGCGGTGGTGCAGCAGGTCTGCCAGCGGTTCGTCGGAGACGCCGGGCCAGCCCAGCTGGGTGCCCGCCTGGTAGTAGTACGGCGTGTAGGGCTCCATGCCCTGATCGGTGTAGAAGGCGAACTCGACGGTCTCGTCCAGGAACCGGTAGATCTCGTCGGTGCTCGCGGTCGGCGCCGGGACCTGCCCGCAGTCCTGCTGACCGCGGTACTGCCAGAAGCTCCACGGCGCGTCGAGCACGACCAGCTCCAGGCCCCGATCGATGTCACCGATGATCCGGTCGAAGGTCATCCCCTGCGAGTCGGCGAACGACCGGAACCTGGCGATCATCTCGGGCCTGCGGATCAGGGCCTCGCGCTGAACGGCGGTCAGCGCCTCCCGGCAGGCTGGATCGGTACCGACTGAAGAGAGGAACCGGTCGTAGGCGTCCCGATCGTTGTGCGCATCGTTCGGTGCGACGTACGCAACGGTTCCGTCCACGTCGTCCGGGTAGAAGTGGCGGTGGTACACCGCCGTCATGCCGCCCTTGCTCGCACCGGTGGTGATCCACTGACGGTCGTAGATCCCGCGCAGCGCCGAGATCACCTCGTGCTCATCGGTGGCGGCCTGCCAGATGTCGAGATCGTTCCAGTCGGCGGGTTCCGGGCGCGACGGGGTGAAGAAGCGGTGCTCCAGGTTCACCTGGTTGCCGTCGACCAGCTGGGTCGGCTCGGTGCGGTTGGCGCTGGTGGGAAGCCCGTAGCCGGTGGTGTGGAGGACCGTCGGCCGGCTGACGTCGCGGTGCAGCAGGGTGAGGCGCTGCTCGAAGGCACCGGCGTCCGGGTGCCGGTGATCGGCCGGCTGGGTGAAGGTCAGGTCGAACAGCCGGAAGCCCGGTTCGGTCGGCCGCTCCCCGACCACCGTCATCCCCGGCACATCCTCCAGCCGCTGCGCGAGGTCGTCCGGCGGTGCCGCTCCCGCGGGCGTCCCGACCAGCACCATCGCGCAGGCCACGGCGATGGTTCCCCATCCGCGCCAGTTCATCCGACCTCCCGGTGAGCACAACGGTCGGGGCAATCTAGCCAGCCGAGCGGAGCACCGGGAAGCGCGAGGCGAGTTCTCGACACGTCCCCCGGACGCAGCAGCGGGCCGCCCGCCGACGGACGGGCGGCCCGAGTGCTGACGCCGGTCGATCAGACGGTGGCGTCCGCCTCCTGCGGCACCGTCTCCTCGTCGCGCTGCTTGGGCACCTCGACGTCCGCGTCTCCACTGTGGACGGTCTCGGCCACGTACGCGTCCGAAGCCTCGGTGTCCGAACCGCTCTCGGTGGCCACCAGGAACGGCTCGGCGTTGCCCAGGATCCGCTGCGCGTTGCGCACCTGCTCAGCCAGCTGCTGGCGGGTCTTGTGCATCGTCGCCGAGTACTCGTCGGCGCGCAGGATCCGGCGCTCGCTCTCGGCCGTGGCCTCGCGGACGCGGCGCTGCGCTTCCTCGCGGCTGGCCTGCTCGCGCTCGGCGAGGATCCGCATGGCCTCGTCGCGGCGGGCGGACATGGAGGTCTCGAAGTCGTGCTCGACCTGGACGCGGCGCTCTTCGGCCTCGGCGTCGAGATGCCTGCGCTGCTGCTCGGCCTCCTTCGCCATGGCCTGCACCTCGGCACGGGTGCGCGCGATCAGCTCGTTGCGCTGCTGCTCGGACTGGCGGCGCCACTCATCGGCCTCGGCGACCAGCTTCTCGTAGCGGTTGCGCAGCTCGGCCGCGGCCTGCTCGGAGCGGGCCCACTCGTGCTCGGAGGCCGCCTGAGCGCTGGCCACGATCTCCTTGGCCTCGTCCTGGGCCAGCCGGACCATGCGGCGCATCCGGTCGGACAGCGCGTCCAGCGAAATCGGTTCCTGCGCCTGCGCGTCGAGCTCCTGCTTGAGCTCCTCGACCTGGGCGCGAGCCTGGTCGAGCTGCGCGGACAGTTCGTTGACCTGGCTTAACGCCGAATCCCTGTCCTCGGTGACCAGGCGCAGCTCGGCCTCGGTCTGCTGGATGTAGAACTTCACCTGCGAGCGACGGTATCCGTACCAGACGGTGTCGAAATCTGCCTTCAGCGGTACCAGTTCGCGGTCTTCGATGTGCCCCACGGTCTCACCCCACCTGAGTTGATCAAATTTGCTGGGAGCGAGCCACGCCCCGACGCGGCAAGTCCGTGCTCGCACCGGTGATTCATCCGTTGATGCGCCCGCCGGGCCAAAAACCGACGACTTCGACGACATCACCGACACCGATGCCACGGATCGCTATGCCTACATCTTCCTCGCAGACAGCATTGAGATCAACTGCCCTGATTCCAGTGCAATCCAACGGACATCCGATGTTGACCACCCGGACACCCGCCCTGAAATGCCTGTTGAAATCAGGTTTTCGCGTCCGGTTCCAGCATCCGCCGAAAAGTCATCTCGATTTCGTCTCGGCTCGGCACCGATTCCCGGACGATCCCCTGCAGCTGCCAACCGCAGAACAGCACCGACAGGGCCCGGCCGGTCGCCTCGTCGGTGTAGGAGGCGAACAGCTCGGCCAACCACGTGTCCCACTCCTGGCTGACCTGGCGCAAGGCCGGCTTGTGCAGCGCGGCGATGTAGAGCTGGTGCTCCACGGCCGTCTGCGCGCGGGCGGGCCCGAGGTAGTGCAGCACCAGGTCGGTCAGCGCCTGGGCGAGGTCGTTGCCCGGCTCCAGGCCGGCGGCCCACTTCCGCATGTGCTCGACGTCGTCCTCGGCGGCCTGCCGCAGAGCGCTGGCGAGCAGGTCATCGAGGGTCGCGAAGTAGTAGGTGGTGGACCCGAGCGGGACACCCGCGGCAGCCGCCACGCTGCGGTGCGTGAGCTTCTCGACGCCGCGCTCGGCGACCACCTCGATCGCGGCGCGGGCGATGCGCTCGCGACGATCGGGGTCCTTGCGGCGAGCGGGCGACGCGGGCTGGGTGCTCGACATGCGCTCGGTGTTCCTCCCCTGTCACAGCGCGTGAACGTTCTCCGGCATCCGGGTGGCGAACCGATTCGGGGTGGGGTGGTCGGCCCGGCATCCGGAGATCCAGCTTGCCACGTCCGCCCCGAACGCGATGCGGTCCACGTCACCGGCCACGCGTTTGACCAGTTCAACGCACATTTTTCCACGGGCTCGACCGATGCTGAACATCTGATGATGTACAGATGTACATGCCTGGTGTTAGTGTCTTCTCCCGGCACCGCAGCCAATGGACGTGCGCGACGGGCAAATGCGTCGTGCGAATTGGACGAGAAACGCGCCAGAAAGCCACCGAATGGACCACCAGGAGGTGAATTCGGAGACCGAATCGTGCCGATGGGAGGCACAATTCGGCGAATTGCTCCGCATCATCCGGTGCGGATTCGTGTGGCGATGAATCGGCGTCCGCCGCATTGTGAACCAGCCGCCTCTCGCGAGGCTTGTTCACGATGGCCGCGAACGCGGACAAACGAGCGACAAACGGGGAAAAGCCATGCCGCAAGCAGACAATTCGGCAGCCACGCTGTTCATCGACGGCAAGTGGGTCCCGGCCGCCGACGGCCGCACCCGGCAGATCCACTGCCCCGCCGACGGAACACTGGTCGCCACCGTCTCCGAGGGCGGCCGCGCCGAGGCCGAGCAGGCCATCGCCGCCGCCCGCCGGGTCTTCGACGAGGGCGTCTGGTCGACCAGCTCGGCCTGGGACCGGGGTGATCTGCTGCTGCGCGTCGCCGACATCCTCGTCCGCGACAAGGACGAGTTCGCCCGCGCCGAATCGCTCGACACCGGCAAGCGCCTGGTGGAGAGCGAGTACGACATGGACGACATCGCCGCGTGCTTCCGCTACTTCGGCAAGATCGCGGGCACCGACGCGGGCAGCCTCGTCGACACCGGTACCCCGGACGCCATCAGCCGCGTGCAGTACGAGCCCGTCGGCGTCTGCGGCATGATCACCCCCTGGAACTTCCCGCTGCTGCAGGTCGCCTGGAAGGTCGCGCCGGCCATCGCCGCGGGCGACACCTTCATCCTCAAGCCCAGCGAGCTGACCCCGGCCACCGCGATCCTGCTGATGCGCGCCCTGGAGGAAGCCGGGCTGCCCGCCGGCGTCGGGAACCTGGTGCTGGGCGCCGGTGCCGAGGTCGGTTCCGTGCTGGCCGAGCACCCCGACGTCGACCTGATCTCGTTCACCGGCGGTCTGCACACCGGCCGCAAGATCTCCGCGATGGCGGCTCCGACCGTCAAGAAGGTCGCCCTGGAGCTCGGCGGCAAGAACCCCAACGTGGTCTTCGCCGACGCCGACTTCGACACCGCCGTGGACTTCGCGCTGACCGCGATCTTCCTGCACTCCGGCCAGGTCTGCTCCGCGGGCGCCCGGCTGATCGTGCAGGACGAGCTGCACGACGCGCTGGTCGACGAGATCGTGCGCCGCGCCGAGCAGATCCGCATCGGCGGCCCGTTCGACGACGACGCCGAGACCGGCCCGCTGATCTCCGCCGCGCACCTGCAGAAGGTCGACGACTACGTCACCAAGTCGGTCGCCGAGGGCGCGGTGCTGCGCACCGGCGGCAAGCGCCCCGAGGGCGAGCGCTACGCCAACGGGCACTACTACCTGCCCACGGTTCTCGACGAGGTGAAGCAGGGAACCCACGCGGTCAACGAGGAATCGTTCGGGCCGGTGCTGACCGTGGAGCGGTTCACCGACGAGGACGACGCGATCCGCGTCGCCAACGACACCCACTACGGCCTGGCGGGCGCGGTGTTCACCGGCGACCCGGCCAAGGCGCAGCGGGTGGCCAACCGGCTGCGGCACGGCACCGTGTGGATCAACGACTTCCACCCCTACCTCCCGCAGGCCGAGTGGGGTGGGTTCAAGCAGTCCGGCATCGGACGCGAACTCGGCCGGGCAGGGCTCGGCGAGTACCAGGAGGCCAAGCACGTCTACCAGAACCTGCGGCCCGGTCCGCAGAACTGGTTCTCCTCGAAGTAAGGAAGGAATCTTGTGCCGGTGCGGCGGCCGGACGCGCCGCCGCACCGCCCGCAGACCGACTGCGGGAAGCGGGATTTCGCGCTACGCAAACAACCAACCCGCGTCGCCGCTCCTGCCATCCGGCGGGAGAGGTCGGCCGGGGAAGGAGTTCGGGGCATGAGCGCGCCCACCAATCACGACGCCGAGCTCAACGAGTTCGGCTACACCAACAAGCTGAAGAGAAGCCTGGGCGGTTTCCACACCTTCGCCGCAGGCATCAGCTACATCTCGGTGCTCACCGGCGCCTTCCAACTGTCGTACTTCGGCATCGGTTTCGGCGGACCCGCCTACGTGTGGTCCTGGCCGATCGTGTTCCTGGGGCAGTTGCTGGTGGCGTTGAGTTTCGCCGAGCTGGCATCGCGTTACCCGATCGCCGGTTCCATCTACAACTGGGCCAAGAAGCTCGGTGGTCCCCACGTCGGCTGGCTGGCCGGGTGGATGATGCTGCTGGCGTCGATCGTGTCGATCTCGGCCACCGCGCTGGCCTACCAGAACACGCTGCCGCAGATCTGGGCCGGTTTCCAGCTGGTCGGTGACGGGTCCGACGCCACCGACTCCGCGGTCAACGCGGTGCTGCTGGCGCTGGTGCTGATCCTGTTCACCACGCTGGTCAACGCCTACGGCGTGAAGCTGATGGCGCAGATCAACTCCACCGGTGTGTTCATCGAGCTGGCCGCGGCGGTGCTGCTGATCATCGCGCTGGCGCTGGTCGTGGTGAACCCGCCGACGGTCATCCTCGACACCAACGGCACCGAGGCCGCCTACGGCGGCAGCTACCTGAGCGCCTTCCTGGTCGCCGGCATCGCCTCGTCCTACGTCATGTACGGCTTCGACACCGCCGCCTCGCTCGGCGAGGAGTCGATCGACCCGCACAAGAACGCGCCGCGCGCCATCCTGCGGGCGCTGATCGCCTCGTTCGTCCTCGGCGGCCTGATCCTGCTGTTCGGCATGATGGCCACCCGCGACTTCAGCGCGCCGGAACTGGCCGAATCCGGCCTGCAGTTCGTCCTCAGCGACGCGCTCGGCCCGTTCGTCGGCCGGCTGTTCCTGCTGGCGATCTTCGTGGCGATCACCGTGTGCGTGCTGGCCGTGCACACCGCCGCGATCCGCATCATGTTCGCCATGGCCCGCGACAACGCGCTGCCCGCCGGCAAGCTGCTGGCCCGGGTGAGCCCGCGGTTCCAGACGCCGGTCGCCCCCGCGGTGTTCATCGGTGTCGTCGCGGTCGTGCTGCTGCTGGTCAACATCGGTCAGCCGCAGATCTTCACCGCCATCACCTCGCTGGCGATCATCCTCATCTACATCTCCTACCTGCTGGTGACGGTCCCGATGCTGGTCGCGCGCCTGCGCGGCAAGTGGAAGTCGACCAAGGAGGAGGGCCGCTTCAGCCTCGGCAAGCTCGGGCTGCCGATCAACGTCCTGGCCGTGCTGTGGGGCCTCGGGATGTCGATCAACCTCGCGTGGCCGCGCAAGGACGTCTACAACGCCGAACCCCCGTACCACTGGTACCTGCAGTACAGCTCGGTGCTGTTCGTCGGGATCGCGGCCGTGGGCGGATTCGCCTACTACTGGTTCATCCAGCGGCACAAGGTGGGTGTGCTCGCCGACCACGCGGCGTCCGAGAAGGACGCCGAAGGCAGCGAGAAGACCTCCCTCGTCTGAGTTCTGAAAGGAATGACCATGACCGATCAGTTCGACTACGTCGTGGTGGGCGGCGGTAGCGCGGGCGCGGCGGTCGCCGCGCGGCTGTCGGAGGACCCCGACACCACCGTGTGCCTGCTCGAAGCCGGCCCGTCCGACGTCGGCGACAGCAACATCCTCGAGCTCAAGAAGTGGATGGCGCTGCTGGAGTCCGGTTACGACTGGGACTACCTGATCGAGCCGCAGGAGAACGGCAACTCCTTCATGCGGCACGCCCGTGCCCGCGTGCTGGGCGGCTGCTCCTCGCACAACTCCTGCATCGCGTTCTGGGCGCCCGCCGAGGACCTCGACGAGTGGGAGTCGATGGGCCTGCCGGGCTGGGGCTCGGCGGACATGTTCCCGCTGTACAAGCGGCTGGAGACCAACGACGGACCGGGCGACCACCACGGCCGCACCGGCCCGGTGACCATCCGCTCGGTCCCGCCGAAGGACCCCACCGGCACAGCGCTGCTGGAAGCCTGCGAGCAGCAGGGGATTCCGACCACCGAGTTCAACTCCGGCAAGACCGTCACCCACGGCGCCAACTGGTTCCAGATCAACGCCAAGCAGGACGGCACCCGCTCCTCCTCGTCGGTGTCCTACCTGCACCCGATCATGGACCGGCCGAACCTGGAGATCCGCACCAACGCCTGGGCCAAGAAGGTCACCTTCGACGGCACCCGCGCCACCGGTGTGGAGTACCTCAGCGACGACCTCATCCACTCGCGGACGATCACCGCCCGCAAGGAGGTCGTGCTGTCCACCGGCGCGATCGACACGCCGAAGCTGCTGATGCTCTCGGGCATCGGACCGGCCGAGCACCTGCGCGAGTTCGGCATCGACGTGCTGGTCGACTCCCCCGGCGTCGGCTCCACCCTGGAGGACCACCCCGAGGGCGTGATCAGCTGGGAGGCCAAGAAGCCGATGGTGGAGGACTCCACCCAGTGGTGGGAGATCGGCATCTTCACCCGGACCGAGGACGGCCTGGACCGGCCGGACCTGATGTTCCACTACGGTTCGGTGCCGTTCGACATGCACACCGTGCGGCAAGGCTACCCGACCTCCGAGAACTCCTTCTGCCTGACGCCGAACGTCACCCGCGCGCGCTCCACCGGCACGGTCCGGTTGCGCAGCAAGGACTTCCGGGACAAGGCCAAGGTGGACCCGAAGTACTTCACCGACCCGGACGGTCACGACATCCGCGTCATGACCGAGGGCATCAAGCTGGCCCGCAAGATCGTCGCGCAGTCGGCGATGCAGGAGTGGGCCGGTCAGGAGCTGTTCCCGGGCGAGGACGTACAGACCGACGACGAGATCGCCGACTACATCAAGCGCACCCACAACACCGTCTACCACCCCGCCGGTTCGGTGAAGATGGGCGCGGTGGACGACAACTCGAAGCCGCTGGACCCGCGCCTGCGCGTCAAGGGCGTGCAGGGCCTGCGCGTCGCCGACGCCTCGGTGATGCCGTTCCTGGTGGCGGTGAACCCCAACATCACCACCATGGCCATCGGCGAGAAGTGCTCCGACATGCTCAAGCAGGACAACGCCTGAGCACGCACGACGCGGGTGCTCTCCGGCGAGCGCACCCGCACCCGGGCCCCTGAACCGCCCCGACACGGCCAGGTGCTCACCCCCTGGAAGTCCCTCCGGTCCCCCGTCCCGGAGGGACTTTCGCTTTCCTGCCCCACAGCCTGGGCACAACGCACCCGACCGCGTGGGGGCGTTCGAACACCTCAGGCCGGGTAGCGCATGACGAGGGTGGCCGTGGTGGCGTCGTCGGGGGCTTCGTAGACGTGCGGGACCGTGGCGTCGAAGCGGATGTAGTCGCCGGGGCCGAGGGTCTGCGGGTCCGATTCCGGTCCGGTGACGAGGGTTCCGGTGTGGACGTGCAGCTGCTCGATGACCCTGGGGTGGTGCGCCGGGGAGGTGTAGCGGGTGCCCGCGCGGACGTGCAGCCGGTAGACCTCCAGGCGAGTCCGGCCGTCGTCGACGCTGTCCAGCAGCTCGACGTCGGCGGCGTGGCCGGAGATCTCGGGCCCGGCCGAGCGGTGGACGAGGAGCGCTCCCCCGTCTCGCGGCTCGGGCTCGGCGGCCAGGAGCCTGCCGAGGGGCAGGCCGAGCACCGCGGCGAGGGCGTAGAGGGTTTCCAGGGTCGGGTTGCGGTTGCCCGCTTCGAGCTCGGAGAGCGTGCCCTTGCCGATCCCGGCCTGCCTGGCGACCTCCGACAGCGACAGGCCGCGGCGGGTGCGGGCCGCGCGCAGGTTCTCCCCGACGAGCTTGACCGGTTCCACGGGCACCTCCTACCATCCCCGATCGTTCCATATACAGAACGGACGGGTCTCGTGCAGTTGCGTCAGCGGATCTCCGCCGCACCGGTCTCCACCTTGGTCGCCGGGGCCATCACCACCTTGGTCGGGGTGGTGAGCTCGGCCGCCATCGTCTTCGAGGCCGCGCGCACGCTGGGAGCCACACCGGCCGAGATCTCCTCGTGGATCCTGGCGCTGGGCATCGGCATCGGCGTCACCTCGATCGCACTGTCGCTGCGCACCCGCGCGCCGATCGTGCTCGCCTGGTCCACGCCCGGCGCGGCGCTGCTGGCGGCGAGCGGGCACGGGCTGTCGATGCCCGAGGCCGTCGGCGCGTTCCTGCTGGCCGCGGCGCTGTCGCTGCTGGTGGGCGTGACCGGGCTGTTCGAGCGGGCGGTGAACCTGATCCCGCCGGCGATCGCCGCCGCCCTGCTGGGCGGTGTGCTGCTGCGGTTCGGCATCGACCTGTTCACCACGATGCGCGAGCAGTTCGCGCTGATCGCGGCGATGCTCGTGGGCTACCTGCTGGGCAAGCGCTTCCTACCGCCCCACTCCGTGCTGATCGCGCTGGTCATCGGCGTGGCCGGGACCGCGTTCGGAGGTGGCCTGCGGGCCGGTGAGGTCGACCTGGCGCTGGCGACTCCGGTCTGGACGTGGCCGGACTTCTCGGTGCACTCGGTGGTCGGCATCGCGATCCCGCTGTTCGTGATCACCATGACCTCGCAGAACCTGCCCGGTGTCGTGACGCTGCGGACCCACGGCTACACCACGCCGATCTCGCCGGTGCTGTCGTGGACCGGAGCGGTCAACGTGCTGCTGGCGCCGCTGGGGTGCTTCGGCATCAACCTGGCGGCGATCACCGCCGCGCTGGCCATGGGCGAGGAGGTCCACTCCGATCCCGGCCAGCGCTACAAGGCCGCGATCACCTCGGGGGCGCTCTACCTGGTCATCGCGGTGTTCGGTGCGACGTTGGCGAGCCTCATCGCGGCGTTCCCCGGCGCGTTGATCGCCGCGCTGGCCGGCATCGGCCTGCTGGACACGATCGGCGGCTCGATGGCCAAGGCCACCGCCGACACCGGGAGCCGCACCGCCGCGCTGATCGCCTTCCTGGTGACCGCCTCGGGCGTCACGGCGTTCGGCATCGCCTCGGTCTTCTGGGGCCTGATCGCCGGGATCGGCGCGCACCTGATCACCCGGAAGTAGTGGCGGGACACCGTCGCGCCCCGCCACTCCCGGCATCAGCCGATGGTCGTCGTGGTCAGCGTCGGGTTGGGGTTCGGGAAGCACGCCGACGGGACGTCGACGTCGCCGATGATCGAGGACACGACCGCCGTGAACGTCAGGCCCGGGTCTTCGTAGCTGGTCCCCGCCAGCTTGGTCTCGATCGTGCCGGACTCACCCGCGGTGAGGTGCACGGTGATGGTGGGGAGCTCGAACTCGCTGCCACCGGCGATCGGGCCGTCGAGGTGCACCGTGGCGACGCCGTTCTCGACGTTGATGGTCGGCGGGTTCGGGCCCAGGTTCGAGCCACCGGCCAGTTCGGCCGAGACGTAGGTGGAGTTCGCCGGGATCGGGAGCCTCAGGTCGAAACCGCCGACCTCCTTGACGGTGTTGCCGTTGACCTCGCCCGGGATGGTGTTCACGGCCGGGTCGACGACGACGTCGAAAGCCGCTCCGGGAGCGACGGTCTCGGGAGCGGAGACGTCGGTGCTCTGCTGCAGGGCGAACTGCTGGGCTCCCGTCGGAGCATCACCGTTGCAGTCGAAGTTGATGTCGAAGGGGGCCGCCACCGCCTGCGGGGCGACGGCGAGGGCTGCGGTTGCGGCGAAGGCGGCCGCGATCGCGGCGCGCTTTCCACTGAGGACGGACTTCATTGGCCTCTCCTGCACGTTCGGTGGAGTCGAAAAGTGCTGTCCGCGCGGCGAATTCGTAACCTACCCACGAGTAAATACCAGGTCAACGACGGCGTTTTTGCCGGACTTACCACCTTTGACCCAGGGTCACCGAATTGGGCGAAACGAGTGCCCGCAACCGCCACCTCGACGAGCGCGACTGGCCTGACCAGCCCCGTTCGACCGGGAGGAAACGGACGCCCGCTGACCCGCCGTGATCGCACGACCTCCGACCGGGCGACCCCGACATCACCCCCCGCGCACCGCCCGACCGCCCCCTCCGAACTGGGGCTAGCGCGACATACCGTCTAGTCGGTACGGTCCTGTCCATGGGTTCCAGTGCTGTCGGCCCGACCGTCCGCGCGGTCGTCTTCGACTACGGAGGTGTGCTGACCACACCCACCCGCGACTCGATCAACGCCTGGTTGACCGAGGAGCAGATCCGCCCGGAGCTGTTCTCCGCCGCGCTCAAGGAGTGGCTCTCCCGCGACGCGCCCGCGGGGACGCCCGTGCACCTGCTGGAGACCGGGGAGCTCGACGCCGACGGCTTCAACAAGGCCATGGCGGCCCGGCTGCGGACCCTCGACGATCAGCCCGTCGCACCCGATGACCTGCTCGGACGCCTCTTCGCGCGGGTGCGCCCGGAACCGGCCATGCTTGATCTGGTGCGAGGACTGCGCGAGCGCGGAATCCGCACCGCACTGCTGTCCAACAGCTGGGGGAACATCGACGCCTACCCGTGGGAGCAGCTGACGGGGCTGTTCGAGTCCACCGTCCTCTCCGGCCAGGTCGGGCTGCGCAAACCCGACCCGAGCATCTACCGGATGAGCCTGGACGAGCTCGGCCTGCCCGCCGAGCAGACCGCCTTCGTCGACGACGGCGCGCCCAACGTCGACGCCGCCCGCGCCCTGGGCATGCACGCCGTGCTGCACACCGGCCCGGCGGAGACCCGAACCCGGCTGGCGGAACTGCTGCCGACCGGATCCGTACCGCAAGACGAGGAGACCAGGTGAACGCACCCGAGCCCGACGAGCTGCCCGGCCTCGACCTGCACAGGCTGCGGGCGTACCTCGACGTCGAGATGCCCGGCATGGTCACCGGCGAACTCACCGGCGAGCTGGTGCAGGGCGGCCGCTCGAACCTGACCTACATCGTCGGCGACGGCACCCGCGAGTGGGTCGTGCGCCGCCCACCGCTGGGGCACGTGCTGGCCACCGCGCACGACATGAGCCGCGAGCACCGGATGCTCACCGCCCTGGCCGACACCAGCGTGCCGGTGCCGCGCACCGAGCTGCTGTGCCAGGACGAGGAGGTGCTGGGCGCCCCGTTCTACGTCATGGAGTACGTGCGCGGCACCGTCTTCCGCACCGCTGAGCAGACCGAGACGCTCGGCGAGCAGCAGCGCCAGGACCTGTCCTTCCAGCTGATGGACGTGCTCGCCGACCTGCACTCCCTCGACCCCACCTCGGTGGGGCTGGCCGAGTTCGGCCGGCCGGAGGGCTTCTTGGAACGCCAGGTGCGCCGGTGGACCAAGCAGCTCAAGGCCTCCCACAGCCGCGAGGTCGAGGGCATCGACGAGCTCTCCCAGCGGCTGGCGGACTCGGTGCCGACCAGCGGGCGCGTGGGCATCGTGCACGGCGACTACCGGCTGGACAACGTCATCGTCGGCGACGACCAGCGGATCAAGGCCGTCCTGGACTGGGAGATGGCCACCATCGGCGATCCGCTCACCGACCTCGGGCTGCTGGCGGTGTACTGGGAGGGCTTCAGCGGTCTGGAGAACAACCCGATCACCAAGGGCGTCGGGCCGGAGCACGGATTCCCCAGCGCCAAGCAGCTCTTCGCCCGGTACGCCGAGCGCAGCGAACTGGATCTGTCCGTTGTGGACTGGTACCTGGCGTTCGGCTACTTCAAGATCGCGGTGATCCTGGAAGGCATCCACTACCGCTTCATCCACGACCAGACCGTCGGCGAGGGCTTCGAGCACGTCGGTGGCCTGGTCGCTCCGCTCGTCGCGCAGGGCCTGGCGACCCTCAAGGAGGCATGAGAGATGGATTTCGCGTTCGACGCACGAACCGAGGAGCTGCGCGGTCAGCTGCTGGAGTTCATGGACTCGCACATCTACCCGGCCGAGCCGGTGTTTGCCGAGCAGATGAACGAAGGACCGGACCGCTGGTCGGCGCACCCTCCGATCATGGAGGAGCTCAAGGCCGAAGCGCGCAAGCGCGGCCTGTGGAACCTCTTCCTGCCCGGTGAGCACGGTGCGGGGTTGACCAACCTGCAGTACGCGCCGCTGGCGGAGATCATGGGCCGCTCCGGTCAGCTGGCGCCGGAGGCCACCAACTGCGCCGCGCCGGACACCGGGAACATGGAGGTGCTGGCGCAGTTCGGCACCGACGCGCAGCGCAAGCAATGGCTCCAGCCGCTGCTCGACGGCGAGATCCGCTCGGCGTTCTGCATGACCGAGCCCGACGTCGCCTCCTCCGACGCCACCAACATCGGCACCCGCATCACCCGCGACGGCGACCACTACGTCATCAACGGGCGCAAGTGGTTCTCCTCCGGTGCGATGAGCCCGCGCTGCAAGATCCTGATCGTGATGGGCAAGACCGACCCGGACGCCGAGCGGCACCGCCAGCAGAGCCAGGTGCTGGTGCCCAAGGACACCCCGGGCGTCGAGGTCAAGCGCGGCATGCACGTCTTCGGCTACGACGACGCCGACCACGGCGGTCACGCCGAGATCGTGTTCAACGACGTCCGCGTGCCGGTGGACAACGTCATCTCCGGCGAGGGCGAGGGCTTCGCGATCGCGCAGGCCCGACTCGGGCCCGGCCGCATCCACCACTGCATGCGCGCCCTCGGCATGGCCGAGCGGGCGCTGGAGCTGATGTGCCGGCGCACCTCCGAGCGCGTCGCGTTCGGCAAGCCGCTGGCCGAGCAGGGCGTGGTGCAGCACTGGATCGCCGAGTCCCGGGTGAAGATCGAGCAGGCCCGGCTGCTGGTGCTCAAGACCGCGTGGCTGATGGACACCGTCGGCAACCAGGGCGCGCACACCGAGATCCAGTCCATCAAGGTCGCCGTTCCCGAGGTGGCCACCTGGGTCGTCGACCGCGCCATCCAGGCCCACGGCGGGGGCGGCGTCTCCCAGGAATTCCCCCTGGCGGCGCTCTACGCGCACGCCCGGACCCTCCACCTGGTCGACGGTCCCGACGAGGTCCACCGCCGCTCCCTGGCTCGCCGCGAGCTCGGCAAGTACAAGAAGAAGTAACCCACCGGATTTCAGTGGAAATCGGGTACCTGACTCCAGTGGAAACCTGGTACCGGATTTCAGTGGAAGTCCGGGGGTCGGCGGGGCGGGGTTGGAAACGCACAGAGCAGCGAGGAGTTGTCCATGGTTGAGAGTCGTGTCGCGATCGTCACGGGTGCCGCTCGCGGGATCGGCGCCGCCACCGCGAAGAGGCTGGCCGAAGACGGGTTCGCCGTCGGCGTCATCGACCTCGACGAGAAGTCCTGCGGTGACACCGTTTCGGCGATCGAGTCCGGCGGCGGCAAGGCGCTGGCCATCGGGGCCGACGTCGCCGACGCGGAGCAGGTGCAGGCCGCCGTCGACCGGGTCGCCGCCGAGCTGGGCGCACCGACCGTGCTGGTCAACAACGCCGGCGTGCTCCGCGACAACATGCTGTTCAAGATGTCCGAGGACGACTGGGACACCGTGATGAACGTGCACCTGCGCGGCTCGTTCCTGATGGCCCGCGCGGTGCAGAAGCACATGGTCGAGGCCAAGTGGGGCCGGATCGTGAACCTGTCGTCGACCTCGGCGCTGGGCAACCGCGGCCAGGCCAACTACTCCACGGCCAAGGCCGGCCTGCAGGGCCTGACGAAGACGCTGGCGATCGAGCTGGGCAAGTTCGGCATCACCGCGAACGCGATCGCCCCGGGATTCATCGCCACCGACATGACCAAGGCGACGGCCGAGCGCGTCGGCATGTCCTTCGAGGACTTCACCACCGCCGCGATCTCGCAGATCCCGGTCGCGCGGGCGGGCAAGCCCGAGGACATCGCCAACACCGTCTCGTTCTTCGCCGACGAGCGGTCCGGATTCGTCTCCGGCCAGGTCATCTACGTTGCCGGCGGACCGAAGGCGTGAGCACCGTGGACGCCACCGAGCTGCGCGGCCGGGTCCAGGAGTTCCTGGCCGCGCACGACCCGAAGAGCACCGACCGGCTGGAGTTCCTGCGCGCCCGGTTCGACGCCGGGCTGGCGTGGGTGCACTTCCCGGAGGGACTGGGCGGGCTGGGCGCGGCCCGCGAGTTGCAGGCCGACGTCGACGCCGCGTTCGCCGAGGCGGGCGCGCCGGACAACGAACCGCACATGAACGTCATCGGCCTGGGCATGGCGGCCCCGACGATCCTGCGCTTCGGCGACGACGAGCAGCGCGAGCGCTTCCTCCGTCCGCTGTGGACCGGCGAGGAGATCTGGTGCCAGCTCTTCAGCGAACCGGGCGCGGGCTCGGACCTGGCGGCGCTGTCCACCAGGGCCGTGCGCGACGGGGACGACTGGGTCGTCGACGGGCAGAAGGTGTGGACGTCGCTGGCGCACCAGGCCCGGTGGGCGATCCTGGTGACCCGCTCCGATCCGGACCAGCCCAAGCACAAGGGCCTGACCTACTTCATCTGCGACATGACCGCGCCGGGCGTGGAAGTCCGCCCGCTGCGGCAGATCACCGGCGAGGCCGAGTTCAACGAGGTCTTCTTGACCGGTGTGCGCATCCCCGACTCGCAGCGGCTCGGCGAGGTCGGCCAGGGCTGGTCGGTGGCGCTGGGCACGCTGATGAACGAGCGCGTCGCCATCGGCGGGCGCACGCCCCCGCGCGAGAGCGGCCTGATCGGTGCCGCGGCCGAGCAGTGGCGGAGCCACCCGGAGAAGCGCACGCCGGGCCTGCACGACCGGCTGCTGGAGCTGTGGGTGGAGGCCGAGGCGCTGCGGCTGGCCAGCATCCGCCTGCGGCAGCAGATGGCCGTCGGCGAGCCGGGACCGGAGGGTTCGGCGATCAAGTCGGCCTTCGCCGAGCTCAACCAGCGGCTCACCGGCTACCAGCTGGAGCTGCTGGGCGAGGAGGGCCTGGAGTACGACGACTGGACGTTCCGCCAGCCGGAGTTCACCGACTTCACCAAGCGCGGGCCCGGTTTCCGCTACCTGCGGGCCAAGGGCAACACGATCGAGGGCGGCACGACCGAGATCCTGCGCAACGTCATCGCCGAGCGGATCCTCGGGCTGCCGCCGGAGATCCGCACCGACAAGGACAAGCCGTGGAAGGAGCTGCCGCGATGACGGACCTGCTCTACACCGAGGTCGAGGAGGACCTGCGCTCCGGCGTGCGCCGGGTGCTGCGGGACCGCTGCGACTGGACGGCCGTCCTGGCCCGCGTCGAGACCGACGAGCCCTACGACCTGGACCTGTGGCGGTCGCTGGCCGGTGAGATGGGCCTGGCGGGACTGCTGGTGCCCGAGGAGATCGGCGGTTCCGGCGCCACCGCTCGGGAGCTGTCGGTGGTGGCCGAGGAGATCGGCCGCGCGGTCGCTCCGGTGCCCTTCCTGAGCACCGTGCTGGCCACCGCGGCGCTGGCGGGCTGCGCGGAGAGGACCGCGCTGCCGCAGCTGGTGGACGGTTCGAAGGTGGGCACCCTCGCGGTCGGCCTGACGACCCTTCCGCACGCGTCGTTCCCGCAGTCGGTGAAGGCCGAGGACTCGGCGCTGACCGGCGCGGTGTCGGCCGTGGTGGACCTGGAAGTGGCCGACTACGCGGTGGTTCCGGCCGTCGACACCGACGGTTCGGCGCTGTACCTGGTGGAGACCTCGGCGGCCACCCGCACGCCGGCGACGCCGCTGGACCTGACCCGCCGCTTCGGCACGCTCGTCCTCGACGGCACCGCGGGCGAGCGCATCGGTTCCGGTGCGGAGGCGGAACGGGTGCTGCGCCACGCGCTGCTCACGGCGGCGGGGATGCTGGCGGCCGAGCAGGTCGGGCTCGCCCAGCACTGCCTGGACACCACCGTGGAGTACGGCAAGACCCGCTACCAGTTCGGCAGGCAGATCGGTTCCTTCCAAGCGATCAAGCACCGGCTGGCCGACCTGTGGACCAAGATCAGCATGGCGCGTGCGGTGTCCCGCAACGCCTCCGACGCGCTGGCCTCGGGCACCGACGAGGAGCTGGCGGTGGCGATGGCGCAGGCCTACGTCTCCGACCTGGTGGTCCACGCGGCGGAGGAGCACCTCCAGCTGCACGGCGGCATCGGCATGACCTGGGAGCACCCCGCGCACCTGTACCTGGGGCGCGCGAAGAGCTCCCAGCTCACCTTCGGCATCGCCGAGGCCCACCGGGCCCGCATCGCCGAACTCGTCGACCTTCCCGGAGGAAGCGCATGAAGGTTTTCACCAGCAAGGAAGAGATCCTCGCCGCCCAGGGCGAGCAGCTGGGCACCAGCGAGTGGCTGACCATCACCCAGGAGCAGGTCAACACCTTCGCCGACGCGACCCACGACCACCAGTGGATCCACGTCGACGTCGAGAAGGCGAAGCAGGGACCGTTCGGCACGCCGATCGCGCACGGCTTCCTGACGCTGAGCCTGCTGCCGAAGCTGAACTCGGAGACCTTCCGGGTCGACAACGTCAAGATGGGCATCAACTACGGCCTGAACAAGGTCCGGTTCCCCTCCCCCGTCCCGATCGGCGCACGGGTGCGCGCGACGACCGAGCTGATCAGCGCCACCGAGATCGAGGGCGGCCTCCAGCTGGCGGTCAAGGCCACGGTGGAGATCGAGGGCGCCGACAAGCCCGCCTGCGTCGCGGAGTTCCTCTCCCGCGTCCTGCTCTAGCGGCGGTTCTGGGGAATGTGGGGAGGTTTCCGCGGAAACCTCCCCACTTCTCGTTTCGGCCTCACGGCTGGATGTGGATGTCCATGCCGGGGCCCAGCGGGAGGTCGGCGAAGTAGAAGACCGTCATGACCAACGCCCACAGCAGCCAGAACGGGACGACGAAGGGCACCATGCGGGCGACCAGGGTGCCGATGCCCGCGCTCGGTTCGTAGCGGCGCAGGTAGCCCAGGATGATGATCATGTACGGGTTCAGCGGCGTCATGATCTGCGTGGCCGAGTCACCGACCCGGAACGCCGCCTGGGCGAAGCCGGGTTCGAAGCCCAGCAGCGCGAACATCGGCACGAACACCGCCGCCATCAGCGTCCACAGGCTCGACCCGGAGATGATGAACAGGTTCAGCAGCGAGGCCAGCAGCATGAACCCGAGGAACGCCGGATACCCGTCCAGGTGCATCGACTGCAGCAGGTCCGCGCCCGAGACCGCCACCAGCGAACCGAGGTTCGTCCAGTTGAACAGCGCGATGAACTGCCCGAGCATGAACGCCAGCACCAGGAACCCGGTCAGGTCGCGCAGCGCGAGCGCCATCAGCCGCGGCACGTCCGCGGCCCGGGTGATGGACCCGGCCTTGGCGCCGTAGGCGATCGCCGGGACGGCGAAGCCGAGGAAGATCAGCGTGGTCACCGAGTCCATCAGCGGGGAGTCCGGCAGGAACCCGCCGTCGGCGTTGGCCAGCGGTGAGTCCGGCCAGAACACCAGCACCAGCACCAGCGCGGCCGCGATGAGCAACGACGCCCCGGCCCACAGCAGGCCGCGGCGCTCGGCGGGCTCCAGCGCGACCTTGAGGTCGGACTCCTCGCCGTCGGAAACCTCGGTGGGAACGCCGTTGCGGATCAGGCGCGGTTCGATGAGCCGGTCGATGAGGAACCCGGCCAGCAGCCCGAGCAGCACCGCCGAGACGGCGTTGAAGTAGTAGTTCGACACCGGGGTGACGAGCGTTCCCGGGTTCGGCAGCGTCTCGGCGACCTTGTTGCTGATCCCGGAGAACAGCGCGTCCAGGCTGGTGACCACGATCGACGTCGAGTACCCGGCGCCGGTGGCGGCGAACCCGCCCAGCAGACCGGCCACCGGGTGGCGGCCGGCGGCCTTGAACACCAGTGCTGCCAGCGGCGGGACGATGATCATCGAGGTGTCGGCCATCACGCTCGCGCTGACCCCGACCAGGCCCACCGCGTACGGCAGGACCGAACGCCGGGCGTTGCCGAAGGACGACCTGATCAGGGCGGTCAGCATGCCGGTGCGCTCGGCCAGCCCGACCGCGAGCATGATCGTGACGACCGTTTCCAGCGGCGGGAACCCGATGAAGTTCTCCGCCATCGTCGTGAACAGGAACTCCAGGCCGTCGCCGGTGAAGGCTCCGCGCACCGGCGTCGCCTCGTCGGAACCGGGGATGGTGACCGAGACCCCGAACGCCGATATCGCCGTGGACACCACCGCGACCAGCAGGAACAGCGATCCGAAGAGGATGAACGGGTCGGGCAGCTTGTTGCCGATCCGCTCGATCAGGTTGAGCACGCGGTCCAGGCGCGGTGAGCGCGCCGCTTCGGTCTCGGTCAAGGTCACTCCCGTCGGCCTCGCGACATGCCGGCGTCAGCCAACCCCTCCGCACAGCGGAGCCACAAGGCCCGCAGGCGGAACGAAACACGACCGAGAACTACGGTCTCAGCGAGTCCAGCAGCAGGTCGGCGAAGTGCTCGCCGACCTCCTGACCGGTGAGCTTGCCGTCCTCGCGGAACCAGGTGCCCAGGTGGTGCACGGCGCCGAAGAAGAAGTCCACCACCAGGTCCGCCGACTTGTCGGTGCGGAACACCCCGGTCTTCTGGCCCTCTTCGATCAGGCCGCGCACGCGCTCGTGGTAGCGGCGGCGCTCGGCGCGCACCTCGGCCTGCTTGTCGGCGTGCAGCAGGTGCATCGACCGGAAGAAGATGATCGTGTCTTCCAGGTTGGCCGTCGTGGTGGCCACGACGTCCGAAGCCGCGGCGTGCAGCCGCTCCTTGACCGGCGAGTCGCTGTCGGCCGCGCTCTCCAGCCGCGCCTGCTGATCGCGCAGCACGCGGGCGTAGATCTCGTAGAGCAGGTCGTCCTTGGAGCCGAAGTAGTGGTACATCGCGCCCTTGGTGACGCCCGCGGCATCGACGATCTGCTGCACCGAGGTGGCTTCGAAGCCCTGCTCGGCGAACAGCCGGGTGGCTACGGCCAGCAATCGTTGCGGAACCGGCTCGGTGCCCGCCTCCGTGCCCGTGCGTGCGTTGGCCGACCGCGCCATCTCGTTCCTCCCCTTGTCGATGCCCTCGGGCAAGCCTAGTCGGGCCGCTACTCGACCTTTCGCTGCAGCTTGCGCATGCCCGCCTGCCAGCGCTCCGGCTGGCCCGCCCGCAACGCGTAGTAGTCGGCGACCTCCGGGTGCGGCAGGATCAGGAACTCCTCCCCGCCCAGCTTCTCGGCCACCATCTCGGCGACGTCGGTGGCCTCGATGGCGGTGGCGCCCATCAGGATCCGCCCGGTCTCGCCGGTGGCCTCCAGCAGCTGGGTGCGCACGCCCTGCGGGCACAGCGCCTGCGCCGTGACGCCCTTGTCGGCGTAGGTGATGTTGAGGTACTCGGCGAAGGCGACCGCGGCGTGCTTGGTCACCGAGTACGGCGCGGACCCGAGCATCGTGAGCAGCCCGGCGGCCGAGGCGGTGCCCAGGAAGTGGCCCTCGCCGCGCTCCAGCCAGTGCGGCAGCACCGCGCGGGCCGCGCGCACGTGGGACATCACGTTGACCTCCCACGACGCGGCCCATGCCTCCTCGTCGGCCTCCGGTCCGCCGTTGCGGCCGATGCCCGCGTTGGCGCAGAAGACGTCGATCCGGCCGTGCTCTCCCATCGCGGCGTCGACGAGCTCGGCCACGCCCTGCTCGCTGGCGGCGTCACCGGGCACGGCGATGCCACCGACCTCGCCCGCGACCGCGCGGACGGCGTCCGCGTCGAGGTCACCGAGAACCGTTCTCGCGCCGAGCGCGGCGAACTTGCGGGCCATCGCGGCACCGATGCCGTTGCCGGCGCCGGTGATGATCACGACCGAATCGGCGAACTGCACGTCACATACCGCCCTTCAGGGTCGAACCGCCGTCGAGCACGAGGATCTGACCGGTGATCCAGGACGCCTCGTCGGAGAGCAGGAACGCCGCCGCGCCGGAGATGTCCGACGGGATTCCCAAGCGCCCCAACGGGTATCCGGCGGCGACCTCGGCCTCGTTGTCCGCGTAGAGCGCGGTGGCGAACTTCGTCTTGACCACGGCCGGCGCGATCGCGTTGACGCGCACCTTCGGCGCGAGCTCCACGGCCAGCTCCTGGGTCATGTGCGCCAGCATCGCCTTGGTGGCGCCGTAGAAGCCGATGCCGGGCGCGGGGTTGAGACCGGCCACCGAGGACACGTTGAGCACCGATCCGCCGTGCTCGCCCATCCCGGCGCGGAAGACCTGCTGGGTCCACGACAGCGCGGCGAGCACGTTGACCTGGAAGGTCTTCTGCGCGACGCCGTGGTCGAGGTCGATCATCGGGCCGTAGGCGGGGTTGATGCCGGTGTTGTTGACCAGCAGGTCCACCCGGCCGAAGGCCTCCGCGGTCTTGGCCACGGCCTCGGCCTGGTGCTCCAGGTCGTCGGCCTTGCCCGCGATGCCCAGCGCGTTGCCCTCGCCGAGGCTCTCGACGGCTTCGGCCAGCGGTTCGGGCTTGCGCGCGGTGATGGTGACCTTGGCACCCTCGGCGACCAGGCGCTCGGCGATGGCCAGCCCGATTCCGCGGCTGGCTCCGGTCACGATCGCCACTCGACCGTCGAAACGCTTGCTCACTGTTCGTTCCTTCCGTGTTGCTCGCCCGCGCGCGCCGTGTCGCGCAGTTGTCGGCGCAGGATCTTCCCGGTTGCGGTCTTCGGGAGTTCGTCGAGGATGTCGACGCTCCGGGGGTACTTGTAGGCGGCCAGCTGCCGCTTGCAGTGCTCGACGAGCTCCTCGCCGGTGGCGGTGCTGCCGTGGGAGAGGCTGATGAAGGCCTTGACGGTCTCGCCGCGGTAGGCGTCGGGAACGCCGACGACCGCTGCTTCCCGCACGGCCGGGTGTCCGTAGAGGACGTCCTCGACCTCGCGCGGCCACACCTTGAAGCCGGAGGCGTTGATCATGTCCTTCTTCCGGTCCACGACGTAGAACCAGCCCTGCTCGTCCATGAACCCGACGTCGCCGGTGTGCAGCCGGCCGTCCCGGATGCTCGCCGCGGTCTCCTCGGGCTTGTTCCAGTAGGCCGGGACCACCATCGGGCCCTCGATGACGATCTCACCGACCTCGCCGACGGGCAGGTCGGCTCCGTCCTCGCCGACCACCCGCAGCACGGTGTTGTAGGTGGGCACGCCGACCGCGAGCGTCCCGGACGCGGCGTCGACCGGCGCTTCCTTGCCCAGCGGGACGGAGGTGGCGGTGGCGGTGGTCTCGGTGAGGCCGTAACCGTTGCGGATGTAGAGCCCGAAGCGCTCGCGGAACGCCTCGACGACCGCCGAGGGCAGCGGAGCTCCACCGGAGTGCACCATCTTCAGCGAGGCGAAGTGCTCCGGCGAGACCTCGGGGTGGTTCATCAGCGCCATGTAGGCCGTGGACGGACCGACCATGAACGCGGGTGCGTGCTCGGCGAGGGCGTCGAGCACGACTCCGGGTTCGAAGCGGTAGGCCAGGTCGAGCTGCCGCCCGGCAGCCAGGGCGGCGGCGAACTGCACGACCAGGCCGGTGATGTGGAACAGCGGGGCGAGCGCGAAGATCCCGCCCGGGGTGTCCTCGTCCAGCCGCAGCGCGGTGCCCTCGGCGTTGAACACGACGTTGCCGTGGGTGTTGGTGGCTCCCTTGGGGACTCCGCTGGTGCCCGAGGTGTACACCAGCAGCGCGATGTCCGATGCGGACGGCGAGACCGCCGGCGGGCGCCGGCCGGCGTAGGAGCGGGCGACGGCCAGCAGGTCGGCGCAGCCCTCGGCGGGTGCGCGCTGCGACTTGGCGAACAGCCGCTGGTCGTCGCGGGTCTGCAGGTCCAGTTCGCTGGTGGTGACCGCGATGCCGATCTCCAGCGCGGTCGCGACTCCGCCGACGACCTCGTGCCAGCCCTGCTCGGAGGAGATCACGGCGGTCGGCCGGGAGTCGCCGAGGATCTTGGTGAGCTCGTGCGTCCGGTACATCGGGTTGAGCGGGACGACGATGGCCCCGGCTTTCCACCCGGCGAGCACGGCGATGGCGAACTGCGGGACGTTCTGCAGGTAGACCGCGACCCGGTCGCCTGGGGCGGCCCCGCGTTCGACGAGGTGGCAGGCGAGTCCGTCGCTGAGCTCGTCGAGCTCGGCGAAGGTCAGCAGCCCGTCGAAGTAGGTGAGCGCGACCTCGTCGGGGTGCTCCCGGACCGTGTCGGCGAGCAGGTCGAGCATCGTGGCGTGCTCGGGCTCGATCTCCGCGGGGAGATCGTCGTCGAAGAGCTCCAACCACGGTCGTTCGTCGTACACGCTGCCCAACGCGCCACCTCCACTGTGAGACCGACCAGTCGGTACGGCCAGTCAACGATCCTTCGGCGCTCCCGTCAAGAGGCGATCCGCCGACAGTCCGCAGTCGGCGACCCCCCTCCTGCCGGGCGATCGAGCACACGGACGCCGCAGCCCGGGAAATCCGGTCAGAGCAACCACACCGTCACCATCTGCAACATCGGTGACACCGGCGGTGACGTTCAGGTGGGGCCGCGCACGTTCGCGCACGCATTTCGTGCGCTCTGCGGTATCCTCGGCATATGTCAGCCGCGCTGGAGACCGTGTTGGCCAGGGCCGGTTTGAAGGTCACCGCCAACGAATTCCTCACCCTCGTCGAGGACGCAGCCCGAAAGCTCACCTCGCCGCAGGTCGACCCAGCCGCGCACTTCACCGACTCGGAGCGCGCCGCGCTCGCGGCCACCGGACTGGACCTGTCGCCGCTGGGCGACACCGAGGTCGACCCGCGGGCCCGCACCGTCGCCGAGCAGACGGTGCTGCGCGACACCGCGCTGTCGGTCGGTCAGGCCGCCGCGCGGATCGGGGTCGACACCAGCCGGATCCGCCACCGCATCGGCGAGCGCCGCCTGATCGGCTGGAAGGATCGCGGCGGCTGGCGCCTGCCCGCGTGGCAGTTCACCGACTCCGACGCGCTGCCCGGCCTGGACGTCGTGCTCGCGTGGATGCCCGCGGACCAACCCGCGCTCGTGCTGGCGAACTTCATGACCACACCCCAGGAGGATCTGGAGATCCACGACAGACCGGTGAGTCCGCGAGAGTGGCTGCTGGCCGGCGGCGATCCGCACCGGGTCGCCGAGCTCGCCGCCGCCATCGGCACCCCCGCCTGACCAGCCCCACCGCGACCACCTGGGACCACACATTGGCACGGCTACCCCAGCCGCCTGCTCCTGCAGCGCTGCAGGCGATCCTCCGCCGAACAGAGGACGTGATCGCGGTGCCCTCGGGCACCAGGCTCACGCGCGTGTTCACCTCCGGCGGCAACCACCCGCAGCAGTGGAACAGCTTCCGCTACGCCGGACCGCTGCCGCACGCGCGGTTCGATCCGCACCTGCCGAACTCCCAAGGCGGGCCGACGATCACCCGCGAGCACGGCGTCCTGTACTTCTCGCTGTCGGTGCAGACCTGCATCGCGGAGGTGTACCAGGCGACGTCCACCGTGGACCGGCGCACCCGCAGCCCGCACCTGGTGCTGTTCCGTCCACGCCGGACGCTGCGGCTGCTCGACCTCACCGGGCTCTGGCCCACCAGGGCCGGCGCCTCGCAGGCCATCAGCAGTGGGCCGAAATCCCGCACCCAGGCGTGGGCCCGCGCGATCCGCGCGTCCTACCCGGAGCTCGACGGCCTCTGGTACCGGTCCGCGATGGACTCCGGCAAGCCCTCGGTCTGCCTCTGGGACCCGCCCGCGGACACCGCGCTCCCGGACGACCCGGATGTCCTGCTCCCGTTGAGCCATCCCGGTCTCGACGTCCCGCTGGGACGCGTCTGCCAGGAGCTCAGCTACACCCTGCTGGACTGACGCGAACGAGAAGATCCCCTCCGGACGGTGTCCGAAGGGGATCTCCTGGTCTTGCCGCTCGAGCGTCAGCTCTGGTTGGCCTCGGCCGCCGCGTCCCGCTTGGACTTGGCGAGGCTGGCCCACGTGGTGATCGCGAGGGTCAGCACGATGAAGCCCAGCGACATCCAGTTGTTGATCTCCGCCCACTCCGGCACCAGGTGGTACTCGTGGAAGGCGTGCAGGATCAGCTTCAGGCCGATGAAGCCGAGGATGACCGCCAGGCCGACCGACAGGTAGACCAGCTTGTCCACCAGGCCGCCGAGCAGGAAGTACAGCTGCCGCAGGCCCATCAGCGCGAAGGCGTTGGCGGTGAACACCAGGAACGGGTCCTGGGTGATGCCGAAGATCGCCGGGATCGAGTCCACCGCGAACAGCAGGTCGGCACTGCCGATGGCCACGATGACCACGAACATCGGCGTCAGGTACCGCTTGCCGTCGATCTTCACCGTCGACTTTGCCTCGTGGTAGTCGTCGGTCACCGGGAACATCTTGCGAACCCAGCGGACGAGCGCGTTCTCCTTGTACTCCTCTTCCTCGTCCTTCTTGCGGACCATGCTGAAGGCGGTCCAGATGAGGAAGGCGCCGAAGATGAAGAACACCCAGACGAACTGCGCGATCAGCGCAGCGCCGACGGCGATGAAGATGCCGCGCATGAGCAGCGCGAGCAGGATGCCGATCAGCAGCACCTTGTGCTGGTGGATCGACGGCACCGCGAAGCTGGACATGATCACCATGAAGATGAACAGGTTGTCCACGCTCAGCGAGTACTCGGTGATGTAACCGGTGAAGAACTCGATGGCGAAGTGCTGATCGCCGAAGATCCACACACCGATGCCGAACAGGATCGCGCAGCCGATGTAGAAGGTGACCCACTTCGCCGCTTCGGCGGTGGTCACTTCGTGCGGCTTGCGGTCGACGATCACCAGGTCGAGCAGCAACAGCAGGGCGAGCCCGCCGAGCGTGGCTGCCCACACCCACCAGTGCACGTGCATAGTGTCGACTGCGGGCTGCTGCGCAGGGGCCGCGCGCAACATCAGGTCGGCACCCATCAATCACCTCCGGTTCAGGGCGAACACGTCCGGGACCGGAGGTCTCTTCCACCGATCTGCTTTATCGGTCGACGGCACCGGGCTTGACCAGGCAAGTTCCGTGATGACGACACCGTCGCGAAGGAATACTCCCCTCCACCACTCGTCAAGATTGTCACTTATGCCGGGGTCCCCGCACCAGGTGGGGTGACCACTTGCAACGCAAGTCACGGATCGAACCTAAGTGGGACCGCTGAACGGGGCAATGCGGGTGGCGCACGCTCCCCGTTCCGGGGGCATTGCGTTCACACCGATGATCGCTAGTATCGCGTCGGCCTGATCACTCGGGCACCGCACGCGGGGATGCGGCCAAGACCACACGACGACGGGCACGACGAGGTGTCCGATTGCGCTTTGGTCTCTGGTTCATAGCGTCTTGCCTTCCCTCCGCGTCTGGATGAAACCGGTGCCGCTCCGTTCACCTACTGTCAATGGCGTGTCCGCCTCCCCCCGTCGCCGAACCGGCCTGTACCTGCTCGCCCTGCCCTGCGTCCTCTTAGTGGTTCTGGGGGCGTTCCTGTGGTCCGGCCAGGTGCAACCGCTGCAACCGGCGGCGCAGCCCCCGGCCCCCCGAGAGGCCATGGTCGACGTCCTCGACGGCCCCGGCGGCACCGAGAGAGTGCAGATCGACGTCACGCTCCACTCCCCCGTCGACACCCCGGCTCCGGCGATCCTGCTGGCCCACGGTTTCGGCGGCAGCAAGGCCGACACCGACGAGCAGGCGCGGGAACTCGTCCGACGCGGCTTCACGGTGCTGACCTACTCGGCGCGCGGGTTCGGCCGCAGCACCGGGCAGATCGCGCTGAACTCCCCGGACTACGAGGTCGCCGACGCCCGGCAGCTGCTGGACTGGATGGCCCGCCAGCCGGAGGTGCAGCGCGACCGCGACGGTGATCCGCGCGTCGGCGTCACCGGCGCCTCCTACGGCGGCGCGCTGGCGCTGATGCTGGCCGGCACCGATCCGCGCGTGGACGCCATCTCGCCGGTGATGACCTACAACGACCTCGGGCAGGCGCTGCTGCCCAACAACGCCAGCCAGGTCCGCATCGGCGGAGCCACCCCGGCAGGCGGCTCGTTCAACCCCGAGGGCGTGTTCAAGCAAGCGTGGACCGGGCTGCTGTTCTCCGCCGGAGGCGCACCCCGCCCCACAGCGGGAACGCCGCTGACCTGCGGGAATTTCATCCCCGCCGTGTGCGCGGCCTACTCCGAGGTCGCCCAGCACGGACGCGCGAGCCAGCAGACGCTGGACCTGCTGGCGAAGTCCTCCCCCAAGACCTACAACTCGCGGGTCACCCAGCCGACGCTGCTGGTGCAGGGCGAGCGCGACACCCTGTTCGGGCTCGACCAGTCCGACGCCAACGCGCGGCAGATCTCCGCCGCCGGCGGCGAGGTCAAGACCATCTGGTTCGCCGGAGGCCACGACGGCAATCCGCCCGGCCCCGAGGTGCGCGGGCGCATCGCCGACTGGTTCGCCTTCCACCTGGGCGGCGTGCCACCGGTTCCCGACCCCGGCACCGGTTTCCAGTTCGACATCGCCGGGCGTCCGCAGCGCGACGGCGACATCCCGGTGCGCACCATGACCGCGCCGTCCTACCCGGGGCTGCGGGACTCCCGGACGCCGCGCTACTCGCTTCCGCTGGACGGCCCGGTCACGCCGGTGATCAACCCGCCCGGCGGGTCCCCGGCGGCCACGAGCGCGCTGCCCGGCGCGGGCCAGGTGCTCGACGCGGCGGGCAGCCTCGGCCAGTCCCTGGCCCGGGACCTGCCCGGCCAGGTGGCGGTGTTCCGCACCCAGCCGCTGGAGGAGCAGACGCTGATCTCCGGCACGCCGCGCACGCGGCTGGCGATCGCCGCGGTGCCGGGCCAACCGCAGCCCACCGACGCGGTGCTGTTCGCCAAGCTCTACGACGTCGGCCCCGACGGCCAGCGCCAGCTGCTCGGCAACGCCGTGTCGCCGCTGCACATCAGGGACGTGCCCGCGGACGGCAGCCCGATCGAGTTCGACGTCGCGCTGCCCGGTGTCGTGCACCCGATCGAGACGGGTCACCGCATCGAGCTCGCGGTCGCCACCACCGACCAGGCGTACGCGCTGCCGAGGGAACCGTCGGCGCACCTGGTGGCGCTGTCCGGCGACCGGGCGGTGTCGATCCCGTCGGTGCGCGCGGCGTCCTCCAGCGCCGGTTCGGTCCCGGTCGGCCCGCTGGTGGGCATCGGGCTGGTGTTCGTGCTGGCCCTGCTGCTGTGGGTGATCTCGGCGATCCGCCGCAAGTTCAACGACGACCCGGACCCGCGGCTGGCGGAGACGCCGCTGGTGATCTCCGGGCTGACGAAGTCCTACCCGGGCAAGAAGGCCGCGGTGGACGACCTGAGCTTCCAGGTGGAGCGCGGTCAGATCGTCGGTCTGCTGGGACCCAACGGGGCGGGCAAGACCACGACGCTGCGGATGCTCCTGGGTCTGCTGCGGCCGAGTCGCGGCGAGGTCCGCGTCTTCGGCCACCGGCTGGAGGCCGGTGCTCCGGTGCTGTCGCGGGTGGGTGCGCTGGTGGAGTCACCCGGCTTCCTGCCGCACCTGTCCGGCCTGGACAACCTGCGGCACTACTGGGCGGCGACGGGCCGTCCGATGCTGCGCGCGCACCTGGACGAGGTGCTGCAGATCTCCGGCCTGGAGAACTCCGCGAAGCGCAAGGTGCGCACCTACAGCCAGGGCATGAAGCAGCGGCTGGCGATCGCCCAGGCGATGCTCGGCCTGCCGGAGCTGCTGGTGCTCGACGAACCGACCAACGGTCTCGACCCGCCGCAGATCCACCAGATGCGCGAGATCCTGCGCCGCTACGCCGCCACCGGCCGCGCGGTGCTGGTCTCCAGCCACCTGCTCGCCGAGGTCGAGCAGACCTGCACGCACGTGATCGTCATGCAGAACGGCACGCTCGTGGCCGAGGGCAGCGTCGCCGACATCATGGCCGTCAACGGGGAGGCGACCTTCCGGGTCGACGACCCGGAGGAGGCCGCCGAGGCGCTGCGCACCATCGAGGGGCTGGGCCTGGTCGAGATCGAAGACGACCTGGTGCACGCCGACCTCGCCGGGCACAAGGCGGCGGTCGCGGTGAACGTGCTGGTCGCATCGGGTGTCTCGGTGCACCAGGTGGGTCCGAGACGCCGCCTGGAGGACGCCTTCCTGCAGCTCGTCGGAGAGGAACAGCGGTGAGCGACGACGAAACCCCGACCGAGGTCGCGGTACCGAAGGCGGAGACCGCTCTGGTGCGCGCGCCGATGCTGGGAGTCCCGCAGGCCGACGGCGCCGCGGAGGGCTACTCGGCCAAGCGCACGCTGCCGCTGCGGGTGGAGCTGGCGCGCCAGCTGCGGCGGGCGCGCACCCGGCTGACCCTGACGTTCCTGGTGCTGCTGCCGCTGCTGCTGCTCGCCGCGTTCGAGCTCGGCGAGGACGACTCGCGCGGCGGGCGGAGCTTCGCCGACATGGCCACCGCCAGCGGTCTGAACTTCGCGGTGTTCACGCTGTTCGCCTCGACCGGGTTCCTGCTGGTCGTGGTGGTGGCGTTGTTCTTCGGCGACACCGTGGCCAGCGAGGCGTCCTGGTCGAGCCTGAAATACCTGCTCGCCGCCCCGGTTCCGCGGATGCGGCTGCTGCGGCAGAAGGCGAAGGTCGCCGCGCTGCTGTCGGTCCTCGGCGTGGTCCTGCTGGTCGGGGTGGCGCTGGCGGTGGGCGTGCTCTGGTTCGGAACCGGCGACCTCATCAGCACCACCGGCGAAGCCCTGACCTTCCCGCGCGGAGTGCTGAGCCTGGCCGCCGCGACGCTCTACGTCGCGGTCCACCTCAGCTGGATCGCCGGGCTCGCCCTGTTCCTCAGCGTCAACACCGACGCTCCGCTGGGTGCAGTGGGTGGAGCGGTCCTGATCTCCATCCTCTCGGAGATCATCGACCAGATCTCCGCCCTGGGCGATCTCCGCAACTACCTGCCCACCCACTTCTCCACGGCGTACTCGGACCTGCTCAGCGAGGACATCGACCCCTCGTCGATGATCACAGGCTGCTTCTCGGCCCTGTCCTACGCCGCGGTCTTCACCACCCTCGCCATCTGGCGCTTCAACCGAAAGGACATCACCAGCTAGCCGCTCGCGCGACCCGCCCAGACGGCCTGCCGGATTTCAGTGGGAACCCGAACCCGATTTCAGTGGAACTCAGAACCTGATTTCCACTGAGATCGGGGTTTCTGCGGTCGGGGACGGCACCTGGGTGGGAGTGCGACGGGGTGG